>DOFS01000356.1:19942-29585 GCA_003523945.1 Nitrospiraceae bacterium
ACGCATCCGCTAAGGCTTCGTTAATGCCATGATTGTGAAAGGTGGCAATCAGGGCCATGGCCTGAGAATACAAATAATCACCCACAAGAATACTGGCTTGGTTGCCCCAGATTTTTCTGGCGGTTGGTTGTCCACGTCGAAGGTCGGCCTCGTCTAACACATCGTCATGCAGTAACGTAGCTGTATGAATAAACTCGACGAGACTGCCCAGCAATAAAAAGTCTTTTTGGAGATATCCACAGAGCCGGGCACAGAGAATCAAAAGCAGCGGGCGGATACGTTTCCCTCCGCTGGCAAAGATATGGCCAGCAACGGTATTGATGAGGGGGGCATGCGATTCAAGATGCTTGGTAATTTGGCTTTCAACCTCGAGTAAGTCTGGCCGAAAGGCTTCCCACACATCCTCCATGGATTCCAGGTCTCTTAGGGCTGGTTCCTGATGCATGGCGGCGATACTAGGGGGTCGTCTGTGGATTGTCAAGCTGACCCATAGTCTTGAAATCAGCCTACATTTTCCTGAAAACCCCCTGCCTGTGAGGGAAATATTCTGTGGGGGAAATTGGATTGTCTTGACAGATTTTTTGACCATCCATTAATGTTATCTCTTACAATTTTGATTCGTTCTTCCCTTTTCTTCCGTCACTCTCCGGGACCACACAACGACATACATGGCCCATTGAGTCTCTGCTAAGGGGTGGCGTGTCTTCCTATATTACTGATGGCCAACAACATTGCTTTAGGTGAAATGTGAAACAGGTGTATAACCAACCAGAGTGGAACCTCCCGGGATTGCCTTCAGCTCAAGGCCTCTACCACCCCGGAAATGAGCATGATGGCTGTGGAATCGGATTTGTTGCCAACATTAAAGGACAAAAATCCCATGATATTGTGACCAAGGGGCTGCAGGTCCTGGAAAACCTGACCCACCGTGGGGCTCAAGGTTGTGATCCATGCACGGGCGATGGGGCAGGGATTCTTTCACAAATTCCCCATGATTTTTTCCTTAGGGTCTCTTCCGAGAGCGGTATCCACTTGCCTTCAGCCGGGGCCTACGGTGTGGGTATGGTGTTTCTCCCGCAGGATTCCAAGGCCCGGCGACAGTGCGAGGCGCTCTTTGAAGCCATCATACGTGAAGAAGGTCAAAATTTTTTGGGATGGCGGGATGTGCCGGCCAAAGATGATCAAATTGGGGACCAGGCTCGAAAAACGAAACCTGCTATTCGGCAATTTTTTGTCGCACGAGAGTTGCTCAATTCAACCCAATTTGAACGTAAACTGTATGTTATTCGAAAACGAATAACCCGGGCCGTTCGAGAATCAGCTTTAACTGGAAAGGAATGGGTTTATATATCCAGCCTGTCTGGCAACACCATAGTCTACAAGGGGATGCTGTTGCCCGAGCAAGTTTCCCTTTTCTATCCGGATCTTGCGGATCCTACATTTACCTCGGCTTTGGCCGTGGTGCATTCGCGGTTTAGTACAAACACCTTTCCGACATGGTCCTTAGCCCATCCCTACCGCTATTCGGTTCATAACGGCGAAATTAATACGTTGAAAGGAAATGTCAATTGGATGCGGGCCAGACAGGGGAGGCTTGCCTCTGACCTCTTTGGGGATGACCTGAAAAAATTATTTCCGATTATCGATGATTCCACGCAAAGCGATTCGGCCTGTTTGGATAATGCCATAGAATTTTTAGTGATGGCGGGCCGGTCCCTACCGCATGCCATGATGATGCTGATTCCGGAACCGTGGGTGGGAAATCCGCAAATGGATTTTGACCGCCGAGGGTTTTATGAGTATCACGCGGCGGTGATGGAGCCCTGGGATGGGCCGGCGGCTGTATGCTTTACCGATGGGAAGCTCGTTGGTGCAACTCTGGATCGAAATGGTCTGCGTCCCTGTCGCTATCAAATCACCAAGGATGATGTGGTCGTATTGGCTTCAGAAGCGGGAGTACTTCCGGCAGATCCTAAGACCATACGCATGAAGGGTCGTCTGCAACCGGGTCGGATGTTTGTTGTGGACACCGTCCAGGGACGCATTCTTGACGACGAAGAAATTAAAGCCGATATCACAAAACGGAAGCCCTATCGGCAATGGTTAACGCAATATCGGGTTTCTTTAGATGAACTGCCTGAGCCACTTAATGTGCCGCAACCTGATCATCCGACGCTGCGGCAACGCCAACAAGCCTTTGGGTACACGGTGGAAGAATTGAAAATGGTGTTGATTCCTATGGCGGTTAATGGGGAAGAGCCCATTTCTTCAATGGGAACCGATACCCCTTTAGCCGTGTTATCAGAACGACCGCAACTCCTTTTTAAATACTTCAAGCAATTGTTTGCTCAAGTAACGAATCCTCCTATCGACCCGATCCGTGAGCATCTGGTGATGTCTCTTGTCACCAATATCGGGCCCAAGCCGAACGTCATTGCGGAAATTCCAGAGGCCTGCCGAAGGATCAAATTGCAACAACCGATTCTTAGTAATGTCGATCTGCAGAAGATTCGCATGATTGGAGACCCTCACTTTAAAAGTAAGACACTGTCCTTGCTCTTTAAAGTTGCTGAAGGGCCTGAGGGCATGGCTGCCGCGCTTGATCAATTATGCCAGCAAGCCTCGAAAGCTATTAAGGACGGCGAAAAATTTCTGATTCTGAGTGATCGAGGCGTCAATGCCGAGTGGGCCCCAATCCCTAGTTTATTAGGGGTCTCGGCCGTTCACCATCATCTGGTTCGAGAAGAAACCCGAACGGAGGTCGGATTGATTCTGGAGACTGGTGAACCGCGTGACGTGCATCATTTTGCCTGCCTCATTGGTTATGGAGCCGGGGCCATCAATCCCTATTTGGTGTTTGAATCTCTCGTAGATATGGAGCGGGAAGGGTACTTTCCTGAAAGCATCGACGCGGGGACGGCCGAAACAAAGTTCATCAAAGCGGTCAACAAAGGATTGCTCAAAATTTTCTCGAAGATGGGGATCTCCACGGTCCAGTCCTATTGTGGAGCTCAAATTTTTGAGGCCCTTGGCTTGAGCAGCAAGTTGATTGATCGGTTTTTCACCGGAACGGCTTCACGAATCGAGGGAATCGGTCTCAGGGAGGTGGGAGAAGAGACCTTGCGCCGTCATGCGATGGCTTATCGTCCGGTCCCCATGCGGCAATTAGATTTTGGTGGGGAAATTCACTACCGGATTCAGGGTGAATATCATAATTGGAATCCAGAAACTATTTATAAACTCCAACATTCGGCCCGTGCGAATGATGCCAAAGCCTATGCGGATTTTGCGGCTTTGGTAAATAAAGAAAATCGGCAGCGCTCGAATCTTCGCGGGTTATTTGAGTTTAACTGGGCGGCTGAACCTATCTCCCTTGAGGAGGTGGAGCCCGCCAGTGAAATTATGAAACGATTTACCACCGGCGCCATGTCGTTTGGGGCGATCAGCAAAGAAGCGCATGAGACATTGGCGATCGCCATGAATCGCATAGGTGCCAAAAGCAATACAGGCGAGGGGGGTGAGGATCCAGAACGATTTGAATCTTTGCCAAACGGAGATTCGAAAAATTCCTATATTAAACAAGTGGCGTCCGGCCGCTTTGGGGTGACGGCGCATTACCTGGTAAATGCCAAGGAGCTACAGATTAAAATGGCCCAGGGGGCCAAGCCTGGAGAAGGCGGGCAATTGCCTGGACACAAAGTCGATGAATTTATTGCCAAGCTTCGATATTCCACGCCAGGGGTTCAACTAATCTCTCCTCCCCCTCACCATGATATTTATTCCATCGAAGATTTAGCGCAATTAATTTTTGATCTTAAAAATTCGAATCCTCAAGCAGCAGTTTCCGTGAAACTTGTTTCAGAAGTCGGAGTCGGTACTGTGGCCGCAGGAGTCTCCAAGGCTCATGCCGATAAGGTTCTTATAAGCGGCGATTCTGGAGGAACGGGAGCGTCTCCCTTATCGTCTATTAAGTACGCGGGGATACCCTGGGAATTGGGATTGGCCGAAACGCATCAAACCCTGGTACTCAATGACTTGCGTGGACGAATTCGAGTGGAAACAGACGGCCAACTCAAAACTGGCCGTGATGTCGTCATTGCAACCCTGCTGGGTGCGGAAGAATTTGGTTTTTCTACAGCACCCCTGATTGTTGAGGGATGCATCATGATGAGGAAATGCCACCTCAATACCTGTCCGGTGGGAGTGGCCACACAAGATGGGGAGTTACGAAAACAATTTACGGGAAAACCAGAGCACGTTGTGAACTTCTTTACGTTTGTGGCGGAAGAGATTCGCTCCCTCATGGCAAAGCTCGGATTCAGGACCATGCGCGAGATGATCGGCCGTGTGGATAAGCTTCAAGTGCAAAAAGCTGTTGATCATTGGAAAGCCAAAGGATTGGATTTATCCCCGTTATTAGTGAAGCCGGACGTCGGTCCTGAAGTGGCCACTTCGTGTGTGCAAGAACAAGATCACGGTCTGAAAGGAATTCTAGATAATCAATTGGTGGAATTGTGTCAACCTGCCATTGACCGTGGCGAACCTGTCTCGTTGGACTTGCCTATACGAAATGTAAACCGGACCACGGGCACAGTCCTGTCAAGCTATATTGCACGCAAGTATGGGCCGGAAGGGCTCCCTCCCGATACGATTCGGATTAAATTTACCGGATCGGCTGGACAATCCTTTGGAGCATTTTTATCGAAGGGTATTACCCTGATCCTGGAAGGCGAGTCGAATGACTATTTGGGGAAGGGTCTCTCTGGTGGGACAATAATCGTGGTTCCGCCGAAGGGAGTGACGTATTTGCCGGAAGACACGATTCTGATCGGGAATACCTCTCTATATGGAGCGACTGGAGGTGAAGGGTATTTTTATGGCATCGCGGGGGAACGGTTTGCTGTTCGGAATAGTGGCGCACGGGCCGTCATTGATGGGACCGGGGATCATGGGTGTGAATATATGACGGGAGGGGTGGTGGTGGTTCTTGGGAAAACTGGACGCAATTTTGCGGCTGGGATGTCCGGAGGCGACGCCTATGTCTTGGATGAGGATGGGCAATTCCCCGCACGTTGCAATATGGGCATGGTGGAGTTAGAGCCTGTCGTGTCATCTGAGGATAAACAGACTCTTCGTGGGTTGGTAGAGGCCCATTTTCGTTACACCCAAAGTGTCAATGCAAGGCGGGTTCTGGAATCGTGGGATATGATGTTGCCGAAATTTGTCAAAGTCATGCCAAGTGATTACAAGCGGGTGCTGCAGGAAAGGAAAACGGCCTTGGCCAAAGAACATGCTCAACGGGAACGTGAGGCGGTGAGCCGTGGGTGATCCCCGTGGTTTTTTAAAGTATAAACGGGAGGGACCGCAACGGCGCCCTGTTGAGCTTCGTGTCAGGGATTGGAAAGAATTTTACGAACCATTTTCTGACGAAAAACTCAAAGTGCAAGGCGCGCGCTGTATGGATTGCGGGGTGCCATTTTGTCAAAGTCCCAGTGGGTGTCCAGTGGTTAACTTAATACCAGAATGGAACGATCTGGTACACAGGGGTCGATGGAAAGATGCCCTCAAAGCGCTTCATGCGACCAATAACTTTCCTGAGTTCACTGGACGCTTGTGTCCGGCTCCTTGCGAGTCAGCCTGTGTCTTAGGCATTAATAGCGATCCGGTCTCTATCCGTGTGATTGAGTGGAATATTATTGATAAAGGATTTGAAGAAGGCTGGGTTGAACCGGTGCTACCGGTTGTCTCCTCGGGGAAGCGTGTTGCGATTATTGGATCCGGTCCGGCAGGGTTGGCAGCGGCCCAACAGTTAGCCCGAATTGGTCATGAAGTGACAGTCTTTGAGAAGGCTGATCGGATTGGTGGATTGCTTCGCTATGGTATTCCAGATTTCAAAATGGAGAAGTGGGTATTAGATCGTCGATTGGAGCAGATGCGAAAAGAGGGAGTGACCTTTCAGACCGGCGTATGCATTGGTGTGGACATCACTGTCCAGGCACTCCGTCGTGACTATGATGCGTTGTTGCTCGCGATGGGGGCTGAACAACCGAGAGAATTGTCGGTTCCAGGAAGAGATCTCAAAGGCGTTCATCTCGCCATGGATTACCTCACTCAACAGAATAAGCGAGTGGCCGGGGATACCGTTCAGGGAGAGCACATATCGGCTAAAGGTAAACGGGTAGTGATAATTGGTGGTGGTGATACCGGATCAGATTGTCTTGGTACGGCTCATCGTCAAGGATGTGTGGAAGCTCATCAATTCGAGTTGTTGCCCGAACCGCCACCGAATCGTGCTGAATCGACACCATGGCCATTATGGCCGATGCAATTACGAACGTCGCATGCTCACGAAGAAGGGTGTGATCGCGAATGGAGTATCTCCACCACAAAATTTTCAGGGGAAAATGGACACCTCACCAAGCTACATGCGACCCGTGTGAAATTTGAGCATGGAAAGGTGATTCCCCTGACAGGGGCTGAAATCCAGATGGATGTTGACCTGGTGTTGTTGGCGATGGGATTTGTCGGGCCGGTGAAGAACGGTCTATTGGATTCTCTTGGGCTTCAATATGATCCTCGGGGGAATGTCGCGGTTGATGAACACTTCATGACCAATGCGGATGGGGTGTTTGCCACGGGAGACACCAAGCGTGGCGCGTCTCTGATTGTCTGGGCTATTGCAGAAGGAAGAAAATCTGCGGCTGGTATTCACCGGTACTTACAAGCCGGTCAATCTTTTCGGAAGTCCTGATTTCTCGTCATTCCTGGGTGTATTCCGCCTTCGTTGTTTTTAAAAAGCTCCAGTTAAATTTACTCATTGAGTGTGCGCCTGTTTTGCCACAGACCATAAGGGTAGTATTGGCCAATTTCGAAAGCAATGTTTGCCTCATCTGGGTGTGATCAGGAACCCTTTCTGCTTCCTGTTTCGTCCTGGTAGTTTTGGTCTTGCTGGACAGGCATTTTTTGAGGTTCTTCCTTTCCGGTATCATCGTTCCCTAGCTTCTAAGCAACTGAACCGGTGAAACGCTTACCCTATTCAACAGACTCATCACTTTCGCCGGCTATGCATGAAGAGTTTCTTCGGCGCGCAAGCAGGATTCCATTTCTGGGTCTTGGTCTATCGGTAGATGTGTATTCTCCTGATGTCGTTGATTTATACGAGGAACTTTCCAGTCAACAAATACCGATAGCCTACTTTGAAATCTTTCATGCGGCCTCTGAGGCTTTGGAGTTAGTTCGAGCAAGGCTTCCTGGTTTTCCTCTGGCCTACCATGCCGAGGGCTTATGGGTCACGCAGCCTGATTGGGATACTGCGTATAATTCTCAAGAGCGAATACAGGCTACTGCCTGTAATCTTCGGATATTACGGGCCCATTGGGTGAATCAGGAATGTGCGGCTAAAGAAATAGCCGGCTTTAGGTTTGGAACCTATTTGCCTCCCATATTTTCCGAGGCCTCTGCTGAAGTTACGGCTTGCCAGGCTTGGAACGCGCAGTTGCATCTTGATCAATTTGAATGGGGCTCGGAGGCATACTCGCCCTTGTTCCTTTTAGAAAATCCACCATTAACCTATTTTTTGTTGGGTGAGATGCCTTATGCCGAGTTTTTTGCAAACATCACCACCTTAGCTCCCTGTGGGTTGGTTTTGGATCTAGGCCATGTCTGGACGGTTTATCGATATTCTGGGGCTTGGCGAAACCACTGTCTAGAATCATTTTTCGAAGCCTTTCTTGACCGATTTCCCTTGGAACGAGTGATTCAAATTCATGTCGCAGGCCTGGATTGCCATCCCCACATACTTACTCAACTCGCGTCAGGACCCCATGAGAATCCCCCAGCCTGGATTGATGCTCATGAAGCACCCATCCCGGATGAATTACTTGCGCTCCTGGCTCGAGTTTTACAGGAGCCTCGTCTCGTGAATCTCAAAGGAATCGCTTTAGAGGTGGATAATAAGCAGATCTCTCTCATCTGCCGGGAAATGAAAATGGTAACAGAGATGGTGAAGCATCTTGGAAATTTTCCTGCCCAGGTGCCTTCGTCTGCCACAGAATTTCAGAGCGATACAACCTTTCCATCGGAAAAGGTCGAACCTTCATGGGAAACTCGGCATGAATTAACACGCCAATACCAAGACTATATGGCTCTAGTCAGAGGAGTCTTGAGTAATCAAGTAGCTGTATCGAAAGAATGGGATGCCCGAATGAATGAGGGGCTTCAGCTATATGCGACCCAGTATTTACCGTATGAAATTCTCCTGTGGGGCGGAGATGTGAGGATGATGTTTCCCAAGGCGTGTGAGATATTGGATGAGCGTGGGGTCTCATTGAACCGGTTCTTCGAATTTTGGTTTGCCCAACCTCGATCATCAAAATCGGATTATGATTTCTTTTTGCTTAAAATTGATTTATTTGTGAAATTTCTCGGTCAGGTGCTTCCTGGGGTGTGTTCTCTAGCCAAAGAGGAAGCCGAACTCCTTACCCAAGGCTATCTCCACGCGTCTCAAGGGGCATCGCCGTAACCACTTCTATGCTTGGGGAAATTGGTCCTCTCTCCCTGTCAGCTGATCAGTAGAGAAGGAAGTCAGGCAGATCGTTTCAGCAGATCATTTCAATGGAAGGTTGAGATCTTCTGATTGAGTAGAAATTAGAAGTTCCTGGCTTGGGCCGCCGCTCCGGTAGAAAGGGCTTGATGAATCTCTTGAATGAGGCGCAATTCAATGTCGGTGATATCAGATTGCGGGGCTGCGAACATCTGGCCGTTTTTGGAGAGTTTTTCGAATTCGGCACGAACCCAGATGATGGTATGATCGGAAGGTCCTTTCTCGATTGAGAGGAGGTATTGGTTACGAAAGCCAGATAGTTCCAGTGAGGGAGGAAGAGACGTTTTGCGATCAGTAATATAGACGGCTTTTTGATCCGTTTGCATGCTGGAAAGTATGGAATAGCCATTTTTCGTGAGTGCGTCTTCAATGATTTCTGAAACCGAGGAAAAGGGGAACGGTAACTCCTGACTTTGACCACCAATTTGATGAAGCGTAAGGGTTTTCCTCATCTGGTCTCTCTGGCTTCTGAGCCATTTGTTTTCCCCCTCCAACTTTCGATGCTCTTGTTCCAATATCTTAATTCTAGCTCCGTCTTTTTTCGGACTATCCACCAGCTCGGCCATTTTAGCCTGTGTGTCACGAAGTTGTTCCTGGTGGGTCGCTTCTACATCCCGTAGCTGCTCTTCATACGATTCTGCCGTTTTTCTGGCCTCCTGGTTTAACAGGTCGATTTGTTGCTGCATGACTTTATTTCCCTCCTGGAGGGAATGAATGACTGACTCCAATTTGAAAGCCTGCTTTTTAAGCTGAATATTTTCTTCCTCAAGTCCAGAATTATTTTGGGGACAACCTGTCAGGATAAGAAGACAAATCGCTACCCCAAATGATAGGAACTTGTTCCTTGAACAAGGGAAAATATCGGGCCTCAGCTGGAATGTTTGAGGGCGCTGGAGTGCTGGAGTTTTCACCGGCTCAGCGCATCCGTGAATAGGCGATAGTGTTGTGGTTGGATCAAATGGGTACCTTTTATTAGGTATTTTATGCTTAAACTGTTCTTATTTCAAACTTCTACATTGAGGTGGGCATAAAGATTAAGGA
>DOFS01000327.1 GCA_003523945.1 Nitrospiraceae bacterium
CATTGGCATAGGTGACTTCTAAGAATTGGTTTTCCTCCGTCAGGGCATACATCGACTCTACAGTAGTCTCGATAAGATGATGAATGAACGTCTCTGGATCCGAGCCATGTTGAACCAATTCGGATTCTGCCAGGGGTAAAACCGACGTAAGATATTTCCCGAGGATATCCTTGGCACTCTGTTTGTCCGGTCTGGGAATTTTGATTTTGATATCCAGGCGCCCCGGTCTCAAGACCGCTGGATCAATAAGGTCCTGCCGGTTACTGGCACCGATGACGATGACGTCTCGAAGGCTTTCTACCCCATCAATTTCAGATAAGAATTGGGGAACGATGGTGGACTCGATGTCTGAAGAAATTCCGGTTCCTCTTGTCCTGAACAACGCATCCATCTCATCAAAAAAGACGATGACGGGATTGCCGTGTGACGCTTTCTCTTTCGCTTTTGCGAATACTTCGCGGATTTGACGTTCGGATTCACCGACGTATTTGTTTAGTAATTCAGGTCCCTTGATGTGCAGGAAGTAACTACGCACGTCTTTGCCCTTAAGGTGCCCGAGTTTTTTTGCAATCGAGTTCGCGACGGCTTTGGCAATCAGCGTTTTCCCGCATCCAGGCGGTCCATAGAGCAGAAGACCTTTTGGTGGAGATAAGCGGTGTTCGGCGAATAGCTCAGGATACAGAAAGGGTAACTCGACAGCGTCTTTGACTTGTTCCAGTTCTTTGGTTAACCCACCGATTTGGTCATACTGAATGTCTGGAACTTCCTCGATGACGAGTTCTTCCATTTCACCTTTGGGAAGTTTTTCGATGAGGTATCCCGAACGGGGTTCAAAGAGAAGGTGGTCGCCGACACTTAATTTCTGTTGTGTCAGCGCATCGGAGAGTTCGACCACTCGCTCGTCGTCTAAGTGAAGGCTGACGACTGCTCGCCCATCGTCGAGGAGCTGTTTGAGATGGACGATTTCCCCCTGCGGATCATACCCGCGCGCCTCAATGATGTTTAGCCCTTCGTTTAATATCACCTCTTGGCCTTTTTTGAGTGATTCCAGGGTGATAGATGGGTGAAGGTTCACTCGTAGCTTTCTTCCACCAAGAGAAATATTCACGGTCCCGTCTTCATTGGAGTTATAGAAGACGGCAAAGGTCGAAGGAGGGGCAGTAAGTTTGTCCACTTCCTTCCGAAGGGCTTCGATTTGTGATTTGGCTTCTTGCAGCGTAGAGACCAGTTGCTCGTTTTTCTGCTGAGAAAGATTGAGCTTCTGTCGAGAATCATGCAGTTGTCGCATCTCGAGTTCCATGGACTCGATCTCAGTTCGTAACTTTTCAATCTCACGGATATGTTCGTCTGTTTTTCGGATTCCCATAGTTAGATCCTACCTGATTAGAGGTCTTAACGAAACCGAAAGACGCCTCTTGCTGAAAAGAACTTCCCATACTTGTCCGTGCGCTAGTTGGTATTGGGAAAATCTGTTCATGACATTCCTTACTCTGAGTGGATCTTACCACCCAAAAAATTTTAGGGTCAACCGAACGCGTGAATGGTGAGTGTCAAAATAAGTTGACAATTCAGGGTAATCGTGCAAGCAATTTCCGAGTGGCGTTTGGTATTGAAGGCGCTTGGAGTATGGAGGAAATGATGGCGACTCCGTAAGCTCCGGATGATAGGACGTGAGGGATTCTGATCGGGGTGATCCCTCCAATGGCATAGATGGGCAGGTGGATAGATTGGCTGGTTTCCTGAAGAATCGCTAACCCTAAAGGTGGTCCATATGCTCGTTTCGAAGGCGTATCATAAATCGGCCCTAGGACGATGAAGTCCGCCCCTTCCGCTTCCGCCACGCGAGCCTCCTCAATGGAATGCGTTGAGACGCCGATGAGGAAGCTGGTTCCTAACAGACGACGCGCCACAGAAACGGGAAGACTGTCTGTCCGAAGGTGCACCCCGTCCGCTCCAAGGGCGAGGACCAAGTCGATGCGATCATTTAACAAGACCGTTCCGTGTTGGTGCTTGATAGGAGGGAAGAGTTGATGACAAACGGAGGTCAGATCGCGAGTCCCAAGATCTTTTTCCCGTATTTGAACCATCCGGACTCCGGCGTCTACCGCCTGGGTTACCACGGAAGAGAGGGGACGGGAAAGAGTCTGATGCCGATCGGTCAGAAGATAGAGTCTGGGGAGAGCGTGGGAGGACATTCCCAATTTGGGTTATAACATGCCCTCGATAGGGCTGCTGGCAGTAGCATATAACTTCCTGGGTATTCTTCCCGCTTTGTAAGCCAATCGCCCGGCGTCAACGGCATATCGCATAGCCGTGGCCATCATCAACGGATCTTTCGCCCCGGCAATAGCGGTGTTCATTAAGACGGCATCGGCTCCGTATTCCATAGCCAGGGCGGCGTCGGAAGCTGTGCCAACCCCGGCGTCAACGATAACCGGGACATTTACCGTTTCCATAATGATTTTAAGATTATACGGATTGCGAATGCCTAACCCTGAACCGATCGGTGCGGCGAGAGGCATGACGGCTGGGCATCCGATATCGACTAACTTTTTGGCGACAATGGGGTCGTCATTGGTGTACGGCAATACCACGAAGCCTTCGGCGATCAAAATTTTTGCGGCTTCAATCAGTCCCGCCGTATCAGGAAATAGCGTGCGTTCATCTCCAATGACTTCCAACTTCACCAAATCTGAAACCCCAGCAGCACGGGCAAGTCGAGAATAGCGAAGAGCATCTTCGACGGTATAGCAACCTGCTGTGTTAGGCAAAATGGTATATTTCTTCGGATCGAGATAGTCCAGTAAATTGTCTGATTTGTTGTCGGTTATGTTGACACGGCGCACCGCAACAGTTACCACATCAGCTCCGGAAGCCTCAATCGCTTTTCGAGTTTCTTCAAAGTTTTGATATTTTCCTGTTCCCACCCAGAGGCGGGAGCGGAAGGTTCGACCTGCAATGATTAACGGATCTTGACTCATCTCTACCCCTTGTATTCGGCTCGTCTGGGAGAGCCGCCCCCGATAAAACTTAAAATTTCAACCTTGTCCCCGTTCCGGAGATTCCAGGTAAGGAAATCTCCTCGATCCAATATTTTCAGGTTGATTTCTACGGCGACTTGTTCTGAACGGAGGTGAAGCGTTTGAAGAAGTTGTGCGACTGTCAGAGGCTCATCCACCTCACGTTGCTCTCCATTTACGACGATTTGCATGTGTATAGAAGCAAGAACGAAATGCCCAGGGAATTCCGGTCATTCGGGCATTCATCCTACGGGACTTGCGAAATTCTTGTCAATGAAATGAGAGGGAGTCATGATGGTGGGAATTGGCCGTTGTGAGCCAAAAAAGTGTTATCCACCTGACCTGGTTTGGTACACTGAAACTGACAGATCAATGAGAATTGGGCACGTTGGAAGTGTGCGATAGAGCGAGACCCTGGTGAGGCTGAGGCGTTGGTCATGGAGAACAACATTAATGAGGATCTCACAGCTTTGTTCCTGTCGATGGCGGGTTTGTTGGCGTCCAGAGGTGAAAATCCTTATAAGGTCAAAGCTTATCGCCGGGCTGCAGATTCCCTGAAAAGCCTGCAAGAGGATGTGACACAGGTAGCAAATCGTGGCGAACTCAAAACCATCCCGGGGATAGGAAAGGAATTATCCATTAAAATTGAGGAATTTCTTTCTACAGGTCGAATCCGTGCCTATGAGGAATTAAAGACTCCTCTTCCTGTGGCAGTCCGGGAATGGATTACGCTGCCGGGATTTTCAGAACCGATTGTCCATGATCTGGTTTTTCGATTGGGCATTACAACATGGGAGGATCTGGAGGCGCTGGCCCAATCGCATTTATTGCAAACCCTTCCAGGGTTAGGGAGTCGAGGTGGGGAAATCTTGGCCGCAATTCAGGAAAAGCGATCCACTTATGAAGAGGCATAACCAGGGAAGGGGCGAGGCAGAAGGTTTTCCCGTCGTTCTTAATGGATAAAACCCGAATCTCAATCAATTGGAAACGGATATGGATACATATCAGGCATTCACCTCAGCAGGATGGTTAAGTAATGGCAATTTCTGCATTTGTGTTAATTGACACGACAGGGACTCACACCAAGAGTGCGTATAAAACGATCACACGCATTCAGGGTGTGAAGTCCGCCTACCCGGTAACAGGCCCATTTGATTTGATCGTGCACGTGGAAGCTGAAACCTTAGAAGAGCTTAATGACCTCATAATGGTTCGTCTTCGAGGCATTGATGGAGTCATTAAAACGAATACGGCAATCGTGCTTGACATCTAATGGGTTCCACGTCCTTGGGGCCGGCCGCGTCATGCGGCCGGTTTCAACTGTTTGAAGACCTTCCAGGATTTCAACATTTCTACAGCCTTGAGTAATTGAAGGTCTTCAGGGGGAATGGGCTGAGCCTCCTCCTTGTTCTGAGGGGCCGAAGAGACCGGGGTTTTGGCAGAAGCGGGAGCAGGGGAGGAATCTGCAGCACTTTCGTCTTTTTTCCCTTCAGGAGATTCCTGTTTAGCCACTTGAGCGGGTTTCGGATCAATCACAATGTCGGGTTGCACGCCGATGGAATGAATCGATTTGCCGTTGGGGGTAAAGTATTTCGCTGTGGTGAGTCTCAGGCCCGATCCATCGGAGAGAGGGAGTATTGTTTGGACAGACCCTTTTCCAAAGGTTGTAGTGCCAATGACCACCGCTTTACCCCAGTCCTGCATGGCTGCCGCCACGATTTCTGAGGCGCTGGCAGACCCATGATTGACCAATACGATCATAGGGTATTGATAGTTCTTACTCGTCGCCCGTGCCCGGTATTCGTCCTTTTTGCCGTTGCGTCCTTGTATCGAGACGACGAGGCGTCCGGATTCTAAAAACTGTTCGGAAACTCCGACGGCTGCGGTCAACAGACCACCGGGATTATTCCGGAGATCAAGGATTAAGCCCTGGATGTTTTTCGGAACTAACTTTTCCAATTCCGTGGAGAGGTCGTCGACCGTGGCTTCTTGAAACTGACTCAATCGAACGTAACCAATGTTGCCTTC
>DOFS01000589.1 GCA_003523945.1 Nitrospiraceae bacterium
CCTCTGAATCACTGTTCAAGAGCTCTCGATAGTATCCGGCTGTCGGTACCCCCATACGGTATCCTTCTCGAGGAACAGGGGTGAGATTCAGGGCACAGACCACAATATCGGCCGGATCTTTAGCGCGTCTGAAATACGTGAGCGTCGAATGATCACTGTCATGAAGATCGATCCATTCAAACCCGGTCCAGTCATAATCCACTTGATGAAGCGCAGGTTGAGAGGCATATAAATGATTGAGATCAGCGACATAACGCTGTAGTCCTCGATGGGGATCGTACTCAAGCAGATGCCACTGCAGGCTATCATCATGGTTCCACTCCCACCATTGGCCGATCTCACAGCCCATGAATAACATTTTCTTTCCAGGATGCCCCCACATGTGTCCGTACAAGGCCCGCAAATTCGCAAATCGCTGCCAGTCGTCTCCTGGCATTTTATCCAGAAGCGACTTTTTGCCATGCACGACCTCATCGTGAGAAAGCGGAAGCACAAAGTTTTCGGTAAAGGCATAGACTAATCCGAACGTCACGTTATGTTGATGATATCTCCGATAGATAGGATCCAGACTGAAATAATTCAACGTATCGTGCATCCACCCCATATTCCATTTAAACGTGAATCCCAGTCCTCCGACATAGGTCGGCCTGGATACCCCCGGCCAGGCGGTGGATTCTTCCGCAATCATCACAATGCCGGGATGCTCCTGATGCGCCACGGTGTTCAGCTCTTTTAAAAATTCCACGGCTTCCAGATTTTCTCTGCCACCGAATTTATTGGGAATCCATTCACCGGATTTTCGTGCATAATCGAGATAAAGCATCGACGCGACAGCATCCACGCGAAGACCATCGATATGGTACCGGTCAAACCAACTGAGTGCGCTATTAATCAGAAAATTTTTGACTTCGGTCCGGCCGTAATTAAAGATCCGGCTATTCCATTCTGGATGGAACCCTAACCTCGGGTCCGAATGGTCATACAGATTTGTCCCATCAAACCAGGCTAACCCATGGGGATCTTCCGGAAAGTGCGCGGGTGCCCAGTCCATCAGGACCCCGATACCAGCCTGATGACAGGCGTCCACAAACGCCATAAACTCCGCAGGAGTGCCAAACCGGCTTGTTGGTGCATAATACCCGGTGGCTTGATACCCCCAGGACCCGTCAAACGGATGTTCGGTCACCGGCATCAGCTCAATATGAGTAAAACCCATCTCCTTCACATAGGGGATGAGGGTTTCGGCTAATTCCGAAAAGGTCAACCACCGGGAGCCTTCCTCTGGTACACGCCTCCAGGATCCCAAATGTACCTCGTAGATAGACCAAGGCTGTTCAAGAGGATCACGGTTTGTCCTGGCTGTCATCCACTCCCCGTCCCGCCATTCATACCCCGACAGATCACGAACAACGGAGGCCGTTTTCGGTCGCAATTCGGCTGAAGTGGCATATGGGTCGGCTTTCAAAAACGGGGCATCCCCATTTTGCGGAAGAATTTCGAATTTATACACCGCCCCATCATTCAAATCCGGAATAAATAACTCCCAGATTCCACCGCCTCCCCGGCTTCTCATCGGATGCCGGCGCCCATCCCATTCATTGAAGTCTCCGACCACGCTGACCCGCTTGGCGTTCGGTGCCCACACAGCAAAATTCACCCCTTGAATTCCTTGATGCGTACAAACCTGCGCCCCAAGCTGGTTATACGCTTTATAGAGTTTCCCTTCGCCGAACAAATGCAAATCAAAATCTGATATCAGCGGGGAAAACGCATAAGGGTCATGACGTTGGGTGGCTTTCCCCTGACGATCAACAATCCGAAATTGATAATCCGTTCCCAGGGAATGACCGTCCCATCGTGCTTCAAAGACTCCCTCCGGGTGGACAAGTTTCATGGACACAGGTGTACTCCCATTTTGCCCCGGAAGAAGGACCACCTCAGCGGCCTCGGGAAGAAATGCTCTAATGCAGACACCGGAAGAATCCGACGATTCACCTCGATGGGGACCCAGGACGGAAAATGGATCCCATTCTGTGGCGGAAACCAGTCGCTGGAAACGATTTGAGAGTGTTGGCATTGCCAATGAGTCCTTTCTGTGGTAATTAAGACCATCCTAACATAACAAAAGGGACCATGTATTCTGCACTGTTCTCGTTTCTGCTTGTGTTGTTCTTCGCAGTCGTCTTTTCGATAGAGAACCCTGACCCCATTACCGTAAAGTTTTTCGTCTGGACCTTTGAAGGCTCATTGGTCCTTGTGTTGGTTGCCGCGCTCGCTCTGGGTGTTATGCTGAGCGTCGTGGCATCGCTGCCATCTTCTATCAAAAAAAGCCGGCTGATTGCCAAGCAACAAAAAACGATCGCGACACTGGAACGATCTGTCGCTGAATTAACCCATCCACCAGCCAACACCTAAATCTTTATGAAAAGCACCTACGGATCGCGTCGCAAAAAAATCCCGGAACGCACTCCACAAAAAGTCCTGGCCATGATCATGGCCGGTGGCAAAGGGGAACGGCTCATGCCGCTAACGGAACAACGAAGTAAGCCGTCCGTGCCTTTTGCGGGCACCTATCGCATTGTCGATTTCGCACTCAGCAATTTCATCAATTCCGGCATCCAGTCCATGTATGTCCTGGTGCAATACCGTTCGCAATCCTTAATTGAACACCTCAGGAGGGCCTGGCGTTTTGGTGGCATGAACCGGCAAGCCTTTATTACCGTCGTCCCGCCACAGATGAAGGGACGGGGCAAATGGTATGAAGGGACGGCCGACGCCATCTATCAGAATATTAATCTCATACGCGACTTTGCGCCAGGATTGGTGGCAGTCTTTGGAGCCGATCATGTTTACCGGATGGATATCCGGCAAATGATCCAATTTCATCTTGACCACGATGCGGAGGTGACCGTGGCGTCCCTTCCCGTGCCCATTCAGACAGCGAAAGGGTTCGGAATAGTCGAGGTCAATGCGGCCCATCAAATTATCGGGTTTGAGGAAAAGCCCGCTTCTCCCAAACCCATGCCTGACAACCCGGAGATGGCCTTTAGTTCCATGGGAAATTATATTTTTAACGCCGACACGCTTGTGCATATTTTGGAACAGGACGCCAGTCAAGCAGGTACCCACGATTTTGGGAAAAACATTATTCCCTCTCTCATCAAATCGAACCGGGTCCTCGCTTATGACTTCCTGGAAAATGTGGTCCCGGGTATTCATCCCTATGAAGAATGGGGATACTGGCGCGATGTAGGAACGTTGGAGGCCTATTGGCAAGCCAATATGGATGTTTTAGGGGAAACACCTATTTTTGATTTACGAAATGTCAAATGGCCTATCATGACCGATGCCTCAGTCGAACCTGTGGCCAGTCTGGTTCGCTCTCAAATGGATGATGCCATGGTGGGTCAGGGTAGCCTGGTGGTCGGCAGTGCCATCAAACGTTCCATTATTGGACGCAATGTCAGAATTGGAGAAGGCTGTACCATCGAAGAATCCATTATTTTGGACGGGTCACTCATTGGCTCCAACTGCCATCTTCACCGGTGTATCATTGACCGGTTTAATATTATCCCGGCTGGGAGCTCCCTAGGCGACAAACACGGGCGAGAACATCGACGATCTTCGACCGGAAAGCTTGGCCTCACCACGCTCCCACGTGGACAATCGTATGGCGGACGAGCCATCCATTCCCCATCTTCTTCAACATAAAAGGAGGGGTATGACTCCTCCACCCCTGCACGTTCCACTCTCAACCTATCGTCTGCAATTTAACGCGTCGTTCACATTTCAGGACGCCGTCCGCATTCTTCCCTATTTGTCTCAACTTGGCATTACCGACTGCTATGCCTCGCCCTATTTGAAAGCGGCTCCAGGAAGCACTCATGGGTACGACGTGGTTGATCCCACGGAATTGAATTCGGAGATCGGGACGGAAGCCGATTATCAAGCATTTATTCAGACACTCCACCAACATGGCATGGGGCAAATTCTGGACGTGGTCCCGAATCATATGGGTATTGCCGGATCAACGAATCTTTGGTGGCAGGATGTTTTGGAAAATGGCCCTTCCTCCCGTTACTCCTCGTTTTTCGATATAGACTGGACGCCGGTCAAGCCGGAATTAGAGAACAAAGTGCTCCTTCCTATCCTCGGAGATCAATACGGCATTGTCCTCGAAAACCAGGAAATCCTCCTCCACTATGACGACGGACAATTTTTCCTCACCTACTATGAAAATCGCCTGCCTATTGATCCTAGTACCTGGAGTACCATCCTGACCCTGGGTCAGGACCAACTTATCCAAAGCCTGGGAGAGTCCGATCCGCACCTCCAGGAATACCAAAGTATTGTGACCGCGCTCTC
>DOFS01000248.1 GCA_003523945.1 Nitrospiraceae bacterium
AAGGCCCATACAGCGGTGAAGATTGCGCCTGGGTATACCAGCCCAGTCGTGCATGTATTAGATGCGTCTTTAGCGGTTAATGTCGTACGCAAGTTAATGAGCCCGGATGATAAAAACGCTTTTGTGCAGGATGTGCAGGCGAAACAACAGAAAACGCGGGAAGCCTATCTATCCAAGACTACGGCCAAAAAATTTGTATCATTGGAAGAAGCGAGAAAACGGCGTTTCGACATTCCCTGGGAGACGACGTCCATTGCCAAACCAAGGGTCCTTGGCCGCAAAGTTCTTGAGGATGTGGCACTCGAAACGCTCGTTCCTCTAATTGACTGGTCACCATTTTTTCACGCATGGCAATTGCGCGGGAAATTTCCGAAAATTTTTGAAGACTCGGTGGTTGGGCCAAAAGCCAAAGAACTCTTTGACGATGCTCAAAAGCTCTTGCAAGAAATCATTGATCGAAAATTGCTTGCGGCCAAAGCTGTCTATGGATTGTTTCCAGCCAATAGTCAGGGGGATGACATTATCATCTACAAAGATGAGACGCGTTCGGAGGGTGTGTCCGTCTTTCATACTTTGCGCCAGCAAATAGAAAAGCCACAAGGGGATTTTTATTACGCATTGGCTGATTTTGTGGCCCCGCAGTCCAGTGGAAAGCTGGACTATATCGGTGGTTTTGCAGTCACGGCCGGCCTCGGGATCGAAGCCATCTGCCAGCGGTTTGAGCAGGATCATGATGACTATAACGCCATTATGGCAAAGGCTTTGGCCGATCGATTAGCCGAGGCCTTTGCCGAATGGCTCCACCGTGAGGTACGGCAGGAATGGGGATTTGGCCAAGATGAGCAATTGACCAACGAGGAGCTCATTCAAGAAAAATACCGTGGGATTCGCCCCGCACCGGGGTATCCGGCCTGTCCAGACCATACCGAAAAACAGCATCTGTTTGAGTTGTTGCAGGTTGAGAAAACCGTAGGTATACAGCTTACCGAATCGTTCGCCATGTATCCGGCTGCGTCGGTCAGTGGTTTTTATTTTGCGCATCCCCAAGCCAAATACTTTTCTGTTGGAAAAGTGCAACGAGATCAAATTCAAGATTATGCCAAGCGGAAAGGGGTGGATGTCTCGGTGGTAGAACGCTGGCTTTCTCCAAACTTATCCTATGACCCGACTTGATGGTAGGGAGAATTTTGACTTCTAATTTTTGAGAGTGGCGGGATCGCTCGATGAAACCTTTGGGGGAGTGACAGGAGGAGTGTTATGAAGTTGGTCTGAAATCTAGGAGTTCTAATCCGGATCAGAATATCGCTGGCCACTTTCACCAGACCAACGGCTGATCCCAACTTCTTGAGATTCCCATAAGGCCTGAATTTCCTGAGCTGCCAAATCGGCTTCCTTCGTCCGTTCTTCACCTTCTGGTAATCCCTGGATTTCTTTTGGGAGGGCTTGGCTGGGTTCCGGGCCCCGCCCTCGCGGTGAATTTTTGAGTAAAACATTGATTGGCATATTTACCTCATGTTGAAAAACCTAACACTTCATGGATAACGCCTCCTCCCTTGGACTGTCAAGTCTGACGGAGGGAAGGGCTTGTCTGGCTGGAATAGACGGTCATGAAAGTCGCATCTAGTTAGGTGAGACTCTCATAGGTACTTTGGACGGTTTGCTTTCAATGAACCCCAGGAAAATTATTGTCCCGGGGAATGGTTGGGTTCTTTCAAGGCTTCCTTGCTTGGCTCAATAGCGTGGATTGTTGTGTCTACTTGGCCCTTCCTCCGTCTACGTTCTGGTAAGCGTGATTATTATTAGACCAGGATCGGTTGGAGGTTGTCGGGGCATTCAAGCATAGAGGATTCAATGGGGTGTCCAATGGTCTGAAGGGCTTTCACGATCCATTGATAACGTTCCTCGGCCCAGCTATCGAACGCAGAGGAATTTTCAAATACCAAATCCCAGGCGGGCACAGAGTCTAATAGCAACAATTGGTGCGGAGCGTTTTGTCCTGGAAAATACACGACCAAAACTGCCGATTTTCCCATGAGACTGATATCCGTAAACATATGAATCATAGCTTGGGCTGGGAGCTCAACCGTGCGGGAGGCGGCCTCAAGGATTGGTCCGTAAATACGATGGAGGAATTGTTGAATGGTTTCATACGGGGATTTACTTTGATGGAGGTGAGGATTTGGGGCCTCACCTAGGAGATTGGTCACGAGATATTGAAGCGCTTCCCATGAGGGCATCGTGCCAGAATTGACTAGGGAATCCATCAAGTACGATAGCCAGTTGCGACGTCCAGACATGATTGTATTGCTCATGGTCATTTCCTCACAGTCATTTCCTTGGGGATCCTAAGGAATTTAAGGGTTTTTGATAAAGAGTTCGCTACCAGACAAGGAAGGGATTCCTAGGGCAGACAGGCAATTGTAATATGAAGATGATATTCGGTCAAATATTTTAATTTTTCCCCAATAAATACTGGTCGCTCTTGGTATTGCCCTTGACCATGGTTTTTTCAAGGACTTAGAATGTTGACACTCTCCAATAAAAAAATATTAAAAATCAATGAGTTATTTTATGGATAAATAGTTATTTTATTTTTACCATTCGGTTTGATGGATCTAAACGTTAATAAATAATTTTACCTAGGGTGGTACTATGAGGATAAATTATGATAAAGGGGGGTTGATTCGCCCTGATCAGATCCGATTGCCAAGACCAACAAATTTAAAAGAGTCAAACAGCAAGGCCAAAATCATGTTGGTCTTCCCCCCAGACTGGTACCCATCAGAACCCTATCTGAGCCTTCCGACCTTAACAGCTTTTCTTCGAGCTGCCGGCCATGATGTAGTCCAAAAAGATGTCAATTTAGAGATGTATGACTGGTATTTTAGCCAAGATTTTCTCCGTCGCATTCTTAAAAAAGTTCCTCAGCAACTTGATCGTCTCAAAAAAGTTGGGAAGAGTCGTGAGTTAACGGATGCGGAAGTGGAACTTCAGTTAGCTCTCTGCAATTGTACCCGAGGCTACATCAACGAATTAGCTGAAAGAGCTGAGAAAGCCAAGGAAATTGTTCGAAGCCAAGAGTTTTACGAGAGTGACAAACTGGAATGGGCGATGAACACCTTTAGGGAGGTCACTGCCACGATATCTCTGGTGTATGCACCGGCACGAATCTGCATGCCTCCCATGGAAACCGATTTATCCTATAAACTTTTTATGTCGTCTGAAGTGCTTGAAGCCGTTGAAGATACCCAAGTCAACGTCTATCGTGACGTGTTTGAGGCAATTTTGAAGCCTGCCATTCTAGCTGAAAAGCCCGATGTTATTGGGATTTCAATTGTTCTTCGACAGCAATTATTTTCCTCCATGACATTTTGTGCACTCATTAAGGAGCAGTTCCCGGATATTCATGTGACCATCGGGGGAAACACCGTCACCCGCCTGCGAGAAGTGCTTCCAGATATCCCAAAGTTATTCGCGTTGTTTGATAGCGCGATTGTCTATGAAGGTGAAACTGCCCTGTTGCGATTAGTCGAAGCCATAGGCTCTGATGGGGATTTATCACATGTGCCTAATTTACTGTTCAGAGATGCAGCGGGAATTCATGTGAATTCAGAATCCTATGCCGAAAATATGGGCGAGTTGCCCCCCCCAGACTTTGATGGATTGCCATTAGAGAAATACTTTGTACCGGAGCCGATTTTGCCCTATTTAGCCACACGCGGATGTTATTGGGGGCGATGTGAGTTCTGTGATCATGGTGAGGGCTATACGGCAGGGTATCGGACCAAAAGGGATTGGCAGATTATCGAAGAACTCACCTATCTGAAAAATAAGTATCATGCCCGGAATTTCCATTTTACGGATGAGTCATATCCCCCTGCCTTATTTCGAAAGCTCACGAAGAAACTCATAGAGTCGAATTTAGATATTGCCTGGACTACTCATATCCGTTTTGAAAAGAGTCTTCTTGAGAACCAAGTTTGGGAGGATGCCCAGACTTCAGGGTGCAAGTTCCTCCATATGGGCTATGAATCCGGAAGCGAACGGGTGCTTCAACTCATGGACAAGGCGACCACGACGGAGGTAATCCAACGGAGCTTAGAGTTGTCTTCCCAGCATGGGGTCTGGAATCATGTCATGGGATTTTTTGGATTCCCAGGGGAAACCTATCAAGATGCGAAATTCTCCATTCAATTTTTAGAAGATAACCGGGAGCACGTCCATTCCATTGGATTTGGGACGTTTGATTTAAGTAAACATACCCCAGTGGCCAAAAACCCTGAAAAGTTTGGTATCACTTATTATAAAAACCCGGAATGGGACTTGGCCTTGGATTATTATTTTACGGTCAAAGAAGGGTTGAGTATAGAAGATGCTGAGCGGGTATTTGAGGAATTCGAACAAAATCATTATGCAGGGTGGGATTTGAAAATCTTCGTCCGGGAGTATGTGTTTTTATATGTGGCTCATTTCGGGACCAATAAATTGCCTTCACTGCAATTTCGCCTCGATTCACAAGATTCCTCAACGAAATTAGCCTCTGTCTAATGTCAGGAGCGTTAATCAAATGAATGATACCTTGATCGAAATCGGGCGCGGTGTTTCGACTGATAAACCCAGACGGAATTTTAAGACCATGTTGCTCTTTCCTCCGGAGTGGGTTCCGACTGCTCCCTATCTTGCCTTGCCTAGTCTTACTGCCGTTCTTCGCTCATATGGCCATCAGGTGGTGCAGAAAGATGTCAATATCGAAATGTACGACTGGTTTTTCAGTGACACCTTCCTAATATGGGTCAAGCTTCGAATGGATCAACAGCGACGAGATTTAAAGGAACGGGAAGCCCGAAATGAGTTGACCGATTTGGAACGAGACCGACTGGCTTGCTTGGCCTCCCAAGATGCTCTTGATGTGATGGAGTTGGCGGAACAAGCTGCAGAAGCCAAAGCCATTGTGCGGGGTGAGATGTTTTATGATGCAGAAAAACTGGAATGGGCATTAAAAGTGTTTCGAGATGTAATGCAATTTATTTCTGCGGCTTATTTTCCCGCGTCCTTGGTGTTTTATCCCATGGAAAGTAATTTGGGGTATCGGTCGGGAGTTTCGACCGAAGTGCTGGCCTGCTTGGATGACGACGT
>DOFS01000422.1 GCA_003523945.1 Nitrospiraceae bacterium
GAACAATTGCAACGGGCTTCGACGCGCCTCGCCATCGTCGTACCCTTGGCGCTGTTTTTAATTTTTGTGTTGCTCTATACGATGTTCAATTCGGTCAGGCTGGCTGTGTTGATCTACCTGAATATTCCTTTGGCGGCGACAGGCGGCATTTTGGCACTGGTGCTCCGTGGGATGCCGTTTTCTATTTCCGCGGGGATTGGTTTTATTGCCTTATTCGGCGTAGCCGTTCTGAACGGGGTAGTTCTGATGTCCTATGTGCTGGATCTGCGGAAAAAAGGACGTTCCGCCGAAGAAGCGGCCATGGAAGGAGCGATGATCCGTGTGCGCCCGGTGCTCATGACAGCTTTGGTGGCCAGTCTGGGATTTCTTCCGATGGCCCTTTCCAGTTCTGCCGGAGCTGAGGTACAACGCCCATTGGCTACTGTCGTCATTGGAGGTCTTGTCACCTCCACTGCCTTGACCCTTCTTGTGTTGCCCACCCTGTATGTGTGGGAAGAACGATTGCGGAAAACCTGGACGCGACGGGTCCAGAGAACTCCTGAAGGTATTCAGTGAAGGCCCCCGACCTTCCAGGTGAGGCCTTTGGACAGTGTCTGGAATCTATCAAAAAAGTCCATAGAAGAGAGGTAAGGGTACTAAGCGTATTGGTGTGAAAATGTACGCTAAGAGGTTTGGTGAATTCAACTTGTAAGTGCAACTCAACGGTTCGGTTTATGAGGTCAGTTGCGGTAGCATCCTGGCCTCTTTTACCGGCTAGAAAGAGGAGCACTGATGAGACACTACGCACAACTGACCCTGGAGCAACGCTATCAAATTCAGGCCTTATTGAAAATGGGCCATCCCTATCAGGAGATCGCCACCGTGGTTGGAGTCCACAAATCCACTATTAGCCGTGAAGTACGGCGGAATCAAGGAAGGCGGGGGTATCGCCCGCAACAAGCCCACCGTTTCACCCTGACTCGGCGACGCACCAAAGTCCGCCGCCGCATTCCGGCCGACATGTGGCACTGCGGCAACCGCCTGTTGCAGGAAGAGTGGAGCCCGGAAAAGATCAGTGGGTGGTTGCGGATCTGCCAAGGGCACTCGGTTAGTCATGAATGGATCTACCAACATGTCTATCGCGACAAACGCTTCCATGGAACCCTGTTCCAGCATTTGCGGTGTCAGCGGCAACGCCGCAAACGCTACGGAATCTACAGTCGTCGTGGCCACCTCCCCATCCGCATCTCCATCGAACACCGTCCAGCGATTGTCGAGCGTCGCACGCGGCTGGGTGATTGGGAACTGAATACGATGATTGGCAAGGGCCACCACCAAGCCTTGGTTTCGTTAACGGAGCGCAAATCGCGTTTGAGCCTCATCGCCAAAGTCACCCGCCGGTGTGCCGACGCCGTCGCCACGACTGTCATTGCCTTATTGAAACCTCTTAAGCTTCCCTTACACACTCTGACGTCGGATAACGGCAGAGAATTCGCTCATCACGCGACCATCGCAAAGGCCCTCCCCGTGCGCTTCTTCTTTGCGCATCCTTATGCGGCTTGGGAACGAGGGCTCAATGAAAATACCAATGGGCTCATTCGCCAATATTTCCCCAAGCAGCGGCCCTTTGCCACCATTACCCAGGAAGAGATTCAGCTGGTGATGAACAAACTGAATAATCGCCCCAGAAAAAGCCTTGGGTTCAAAACCCCGAATCAAGTATGTTTTGGCATCAACCCATTCGTTGCACTAGCGAGTTGAATCCAAGTTTCTAGTGTCCCCCATGTGAGAGTTTTATACGCGTTCCAAAATCCTTCCTTTTTGCAACCAAGATCAGCCAAAGGAAGCACCTTCTGGAAAGATCGGGTTGGAACACGTTTATAAAACGGGAAACCTCACCAAGCTAAAAAGAAGGGGCTGGACTAGATAAGAAAATTATTTCGTATAGGTGAATGGGGGTAACCCGTTGTAAGTTAAGCAAGAAACAGCAACGGAGACTTCTGGAGTTTTTTGTGCTGGAAGTGACAGCCCGAAGTGCTGCCGACCTTCTAGGCTTACACTCGAATACGACCGCCTTGTTTTACCGAAAAATCCGAGAGGTCATTGTCGTGCAGTTGGATGCCGCTTTCCCCGAGCCGGGCCTTTTCGAAGTCGATGAAAGTTATTTCGGGGGGACCCGTAAAGGCAAGCGAGGGCGAGGAGCGGCCGGGAAAGTGCCGGTCTTTGGCATCCTCAAACGTGGGGGGCAAATGTACACCCAAATCATCGACAATACGAAAACCGCCACGTTATTGCCCATTATTCGGCAGAACATCCAGCCAGCCAGTGTGGTGTATATCGACAGCTATCGGTCCTTCAATGCGTTAGATATCTCTGAATTTAAACATTATCGGATTAACCATTCCGAACTCTTTGCAGACCGGCATAATCATATCAATGGGATTGAAAACTTTTGGAACCAGGCCAAACGAGTGTTACGACAGTATAATGGCATCCCGGCCAAGTCCTTTTACTCGTTTCTCAAAGAGTGCGAGTTTCGGTTCAATTACGGATCCACGAAACAACAATTGAGTACCTTACGACAATGGAGCAATCTCTAATCTAGTACAGCCCCAAAAAGAAAAACTATTTTCAATCAACAGGAGAATAAGTCTCATTACTCTGGGCTGGGTAATGCTTCGCTTGCCTTTGTGCCTTACTTCTATTACATTGTACTGTGTAATAGTGGACTTTTGGAGGAAGTAAGTCATGGTTCAATGGGCGTCCCGGAAACCCTCTCTTCGGCAGCGGTCTCTGCTCAGTTTACAAGAAGCCGCCGAGCTCAGAGACCTCTTTGCGATCCTCGCTAACGAGACGCGGCTTCGTCTCCTGCATGCTTTGGTGCAGGCTGGGGAACTTTGTGTGACCGATCTAGCGGAGCGGCTTGGAATGAAACCTCAAGCGGTCTCCAACCAACTACAGCGTCTGGCAGACCGCAAGATTCTGGCGACACGACGAGAGGGGAACCACATCTATTACCGCATCGTGGACCCCTGCGTGCCCACACTTCTCCATCGTGGAATCTGTCTTGTCGAGGATACCCGTGAATCCTGATGCGCAAGAGGCGAGAGAGAAGGGTTTCGGCGAAGTCACGTCACAACTTCATGAGGCCACGCAGGCGAAAAAGTGCTGGCCTTGCGGTTGTCTGCACCAATCCCTTCAAACCATTGAGCGAGCGGTTCCGTCCGCCGAATGCTCACCTGAATTGGCCTCCGCCCTCACCGCCGCAACTGCATCACTTCTTCCCGTCCAATACGAATGTCTGGGCTGTCAAGTCTGCTATCCGGCGCTAGCAGTTAATGCTGTCTCACAGGTGAGCGGAGACACATCTCTTGATATTTGCCCGACGGATGCGGTGGAAGTTCGCACCGGATGGCCGCCACTTCCGGGGAACTATACCGTCCTCCGATATCACGCGCCGGTCGCCGTCTGCACGCTTACCGATGATGCCCTTAGCAGTGTTCTTTCCCATCAGGCGGGACCAGCCGCTGCGATTATAGGCACCCTCCATACAGAGAATCTTGGTATTGAACGTCTGATTCGGAATGTGTTGGGTAATCCGTATATTCGATTTCTCGTCGTCTGTGGCACCGACTCGCGGCAAGTTATCGGCCACCTTCCAGGCCAGTCCCTTGTTGCACTGGCTCGTCACGGTCTCGATGACCGATCCCGCATTCAAGAGGCTCGCGGAAAGCGCCCGGTGATCCGAAACGTGGAGCGGGCTGCTGTAGAACACTTTCGCCAAACAGTGGAGGTGATCGATTTGATCGGCACAAATGATCTAGGAACCATTCAAGCAAGGGTGCAGGAGTGTTCTAATCGGAATCCCGGTCCCAGTGCCCCCTTCGTTTCCGCAGAGGTCGTTTCCCCCGTCTCTGGCTATATACCGACGAGGATGTTCCCTGACCCGACTGGGTACTTTGTGGTGTATGTCGATCATCACGGAGGATGCTTGTTCCTTGAACATTATAAGAACACGGGTTTCCTAGATGGGGTTATCCAAGGCCATACGGCTCCTGAGCTCTATACGCCTGCCA
>DOFS01000046.1 GCA_003523945.1 Nitrospiraceae bacterium
AAGGCAAGTCCAGGCGAATTTTGAAGAAGTCCGGCGAAGTATTCAGTCTGTGGTGGGGACATTAGAAAAAGTCAGTGTCACGTTCGGGGGGCGATTGGATGAACATGAGCAAAAACTCTCCCGGGTGGCTGGTCAGCATGGTGGTCCGCTTTCCTCCAATATCCCCATGCCCGGGATGCCTGATCCGTCGCCGCGGTCAGCGGTATCTCGAGATCTCCTTTCTCACCTCACTCCATCATCGTCCCAGGCAGAAGCGGTGGAGGGCTCACAATCTAATAAAAAAAGCCTTAGCCCGGTCGTGGCTGGTTCGGTCGCCGCATATGCTCCCTCTTCCCAACTATCAAAGGCTTTACCGGATCTAGGAGGGGAATCAGGTACAGTTTCTTCAGGTCGTGTCGATATGCGAAACGCTCAGGTGACGTATGACCGGGCGATGTCTCTTCTTCGTCAGGGAAACTTTGTAGAAGCCTCCACCGGGTTTTCGACATTTTTGCGGACGTTCGTAGATTCCCCTTTGGCCTCAAATGCACAATATTGGCTTGGTGAATGTTATTATGGTGAGAGACGGTTTCAAGAAGCCATCGATGAATTTGAACGAGTCTTCGCATTCTATCCTTCCAGTAATAAGGTACCGGCATCTCTGCTCAAAATTGGCTATTCGCATCTCGAATTACGGCAACTTCCAATGGCTCGTTCGGTTTTTCAACAACTTGTAAGGACCTACCCTCAAAGTCCGGAAGCCGGCAAAGCGTTTGGTCGTCTTCAAGAAGTGAACGCCTTCCTCGAGAATCCTTCCTGATTTGGTAGTTTCCCGAATGCCGTGTTCCTCATCGTTGGCTCACGGAGTCCAATCTGAGGTCGTCAACTGTTTTTAAAGCCTCT
Organism: Nitrospiraceae bacterium; assembly: GCA_003523945.1. Lineage (GTDB taxonomy): Bacteria > Nitrospirota > Nitrospiria > Nitrospirales > UBA8639 > Nitrospira_E. The sequence goes on from DOFS01000046.1 coordinate 883, forward strand.
GTGCTCCTTCCTTTCTGCAGGTGGGGAATCCATCCATCTCATTCTTTTCGCTATTACGTCCAGCATTTGATTGGAATTCTTCTCACATATCCTTTTGGATAGCCTGTATCAGAATTCCATTTTACGAAGAAATAATAAGTGAAAAGAGGAAGGAAAATGGATATGGCTGCTTTCAACTTTTGGGCTTTGATTATTCAGGGAATCCCCTTCTCTTTCGAAGTGGAGCAAGAACTTATTGTGTGGAGCAGGATAAAATGAAGAAACAGTAGCTGTTGGGAATACAGCAGGAATGTGGCGGATCAGAGGAAGGGAAGGGGGATGCCTGAATAAACGGCGTTTTTTCAAACCTTTGATAAGCGAATGCCTTGGTGAGCGGGAATTTCCGGGATTAGTGCGAAAGGGCGGTGCACGGTTCGCCAGGATTCTCCGCGTTGTTCAATCAGCGATTCGTGAATGGGGCCAAGCCATTGGTCGGCCTTACGAAGGTATTCAATTTTATCTGGATTGATTCCCATGATTCGGCAGCAAGTGGCATCGACGGCGGGGAGATTTCTTCCCATAACCAGGACTCCGGCCTGAACAGGTGTGCCCGAAATTGGACCATCGCCTTCCATCCCGGTTACGCCGTCCACAATGGCGAAATGAGGCTTGAGAGTGGCATTAATATCCAAAATGGATTGCGGAATCCCTGCATGATGTAAGACATTTTTAGGCCACCCATAATAGTTTCCGGGCATCACACCAAAAAAGTTTTTCATGGATAAGGTTGCGCCGGCCCAATGGTGGGTTTTCATCTTGGCCAAAGAGATCACCCAATCGACTTCTTGCACCGTTCGAGGAAAGGTGAGCGTGGCCAGGTTTGTCTGTCCGCCCATGTTTGGCACGGTTACGCCTTCCATCATGTTCAGATCTTGAAAGGGAATACGGTCTTCATACAGCACATCCGCCAGGCCGGACTCTTCCAAAACTAAGAGGGTATCGTGACGATGCCCCGGCCCTTCGGCAACCACGACAGAAGCCGCACCGAGGTAAAGGAAGGCTTCAACAGCTCCTCGTACGACAAGGGGATGGGTATTTATTTGCGACAGTGATTTGTGTGGCTCCACCAAATTAGGCTTTAACAGAATGCGTTTCCCTTTGATCTCCGATGGGGTCACTCCCAATTCTTCGAGTCCTTGCCGGATGAGTTTTGCAAAGTCTGCCTCATACGTTTCCGCTTGCCCGATAAACGTTTGAGCCGTTAAACGAGAGCCGGTTACCCAATGTAGAAGAGAGAATCCTGAAACAGACAAGCCCCCTCCTACCAAACAGGCCTTCAACAATTGTCTTCTGGTAAGCGATGCCTGTTCTGAATCCCTGAGAGGGGTGGTCATTGACGTGTCTTCTTTCTATTCAGGGGTGAGCAAAAGGAGAGGGCGTTTCCTGTGGGAAAGACCTGAACAATGAATGCAGGCCCTGCGACGCTTTCGTGGCGCACAGGAGCAGACCCAGTGAGGGTAGAGGATAAGGCCCATACCGTTCTTGCAGTTGCAAACTCTCCCTGGCCAAATCCTCCGTGTTTGCAGGTTTCAATCCCCATGCCCCTAAACCCAGGAGAGCCCAGCCCAGTGAAATGGGAGTCCGAAGGTGAGGGACCTCATGTAATAGAAAATCAAGGCTCCGCTCTATCTCGCGGATGGGGGTGGTGCCAGCCAGGGCCTGCAGGGCTATAGCCGTACACTCCGGAAGCGGATGTAACTCTCTACTAAATACTGTGGTACTGCCGAAATTCCATCCCCCACTTTTCAGTTGGCGATTGACCAGCATCTGTTGTCCGGCAATGGCGCGGGGGTGATTGCCTAATCCCACCTCTTGTAAAGCCAGCAGGGCGAGAGCAGTCGGTACGACCCAGCTATGGGTATTCGCAATCCACGGCCAACCCAGAATGGCCGTGTCGTGCCCAATAATTAAAGGGTCTGGGTTAGGGAAATGTCGGCCGGTAAAGCCTATGAGATAGTCGACAGCACGGGATTGGGGTTCA
>DOFS01000286.1 GCA_003523945.1 Nitrospiraceae bacterium
TCACAATCCGTCATCCTCGTCGTAGCCAATTCATGCCATTGCTCCCCTTTCCAGGGGAAAACCCTCTCCACGCAAGGGAAAAGCTTCCCCAGTGCCACCAAAGGCGATGGGCAGAGGAGATCAAGGGGTTGTTGGGGATTAGCAGAATGAAGAGCAGTCAGAACGGGGAGGGATTGGACCAAATCTCCCAGCCGAGCTAATTGAATTAAGAGCGCTCGGGACATAGGCCAATTTGACTAGGTAAGAATTTCCTCAGTTTAAGTTGCCATCGCATGACGATCTACAAGCGCTGTCCGCAGGAGAGCCTCTAATTCGTTCAATCCCTCCAGGTCGGGTTTCAAAAGACTCAGCATCTCAAACTGGCGCTTGGCCGAATCCGGTTGTCCCGCACGAAGTTGGACACCGGCCAGCGCAAACCGCATATCGCAATCAGCAGGATTCCTTTCTACAAATCGGGTCAGAGACCCGGCTAACGCCTCCCAACTCTGCATTGCCGTCCCAGCTTGTATCAGGCCACGCATAGCTTCGACGTTGTCTGGATCAGCCAACAACACCTGTCCAAATATATTGAAACATTCGGCGGTCTCCCCGCGACCCATGCATGCCATACCCAGACCCAGATGAGCTTTTTGATCCGCCGCATCAATAGCCAATGACTGTCCAAACGCCTTCTTTGCCTGGGAATAATCTTGCCGCTGCATAGAAAGGATTCCTTGTAGGGTCCATCCTTCTGCTCTTGGGGTGAAAGCGCGTTTCCAAACATCCAAATGTTTTTGGGCTTCATCAAGGTTTCCCCACTTCAGATGAGCCCGGGCGAGGCCTAATCTCGCATTGGGATGATCACCAAGTGTGAGCAGTTTTGTCCAGAATCGTACGGCTTCCTGTTCACATTGAAGGATCGAACAGACTCTGCCGGTCCATTCGAGAATGCCAATGTCATTTGGCCAGGCTTCAGCATCGACCAACATATTATAAATTTTTTGACTATCAGAGGTTTTGGCCAGAACTTCACATTCACGTCCGAGTAACCACTGTTGCAAGTCAACCACCCGCTGCCATGGAGCCAGATCGGCCACTTGGTCCTTTGGGGTCAACTGGGCCCGCAATTGACCTTCAGAAAATTCTTGTTGAATGATATAGCCATTTTGATACGCAACCAGATCTTCATCAACCAGCCATTTATGTTCCCAATGAGAAACAAAACGCTGGGCATTTGGTTCATCGTGTTGCTTTCTTCCAGGGGATTGACTCTCTAAATGGTACAAACAACTCTTGGGTTGATAGACAACCTTCCGCCCCATCTGACGAACCTTCAAGCAAAAATCAATATCTTCAAATCCATTGACAAATCCTTCATCAAATCCACCGGCTTTCTCAAAAGTCTCTTTTCGCACTAACATACATGCAGCCGTCACGGCCTGGAGCTCTTTCCGGGTATTCGCAGCCGGCAAACTTTCAGGAACCCCTTGAAACAAGTGATAGGGGGTCAAATGTTGCCGTGAAATCACCGCGCCTGCATGTTGAATCGTATTATCGGGATACAACAATTTACTTCCGACCACATCAACATCCGAATGCGTATCGACCTCTTCAATCAAGGCCTGTAACCACCCGTCTCGAGGAATCGTATCATTATTCAGAAATACCAGGTGCTTTCCCCTTGCGGCCCGGGCACCCTGATTGCAGGCTTTCGCAAACCCGAGATTTGTAGAATTACGGAGAATTTGAACATCTCCACCGAGCGTGTCTAAGAACTCCCCAGTTCCATCCGATGAATCATTATCAACAATCACTACTTCGTATGAGATTCCTGTCGTAACCTTGACAAGATGCATGAGGCACTGACGAGTTAAATCCATCTTATTAAACACAGGAATTATGATAGAACATTCAAAGAGATGTGACTTGTCTCGACTTTCTAAATCCCGTAATTCTTGTTCTCTGATAGGAATGAGATGTGGTTGTAACCGGAAATATTCATCATATTTTTGATAGATCAGACGCCTGGTCCTCAAAAAATCCTTTGAAAGATGACTAGACATGGAACTTCCATCGTTTCGCCAAGTAAATTCGGCAGTGATTTGTTTAATATGAGCGAATGCATAATGCCGGGACAGGCGGATCCACAAGTCCCAATCCTCATGAGTGGTTAAGGACTCATCAAAAACGCCGGATTTATTCAAGCAGGATTTTTCATGTATTACACAAAGCACAGGGAAGCAATTGGTGATGAGCAGCATATCCGGATTGAAATCCTGCGAATATGGCACATCTCGTTGAATTTCAATATATTTGTCATGTTCTTTCCGTTGGGATACCCGCCATGCGTCACTATAAGCCACCTGGCATGGATTCCTTTCCAAAAACGTAACCAGAGTCTCTAAATGGTTACAGGCATAACGGTCATCATCATCGAGGTACGCGATATATTTCCCACGAGCAACTCCCAACCCACTGTTACGAGCAGCGGCCAGCCCACGGTTTCTCCCATGTCGAATGGAGGTCACATTATTTCTCGCGTTGAATGAAGTCACAATATCATCAACATTCATACCGGCATCATTCACCACAATAACTTCATAGTCTGTAAACGTTTGCTGAATAATGCTTTCCAAAGCCATCTTTAAGGTGTCTCGACGATTAAAGGTCGGGAGAATAACGGAAACGAGAGGATTTCGAGGTTGAGAGGTTATTCCCATATCCTCGGAATTAACTGGACTAGGGGTAGGTTTCTGAAAGGATGTAAACGTTTTTTTTCCATCCAGGGGCTGTAGGATCGGCAAACTCTCGACATCCAAGCCTTTATAGTCGAAGAGGCCCTGAAAACCGATTCCATTGCCAAATGCCCATATTTGATAAAGGGCGATTATTGTGGAGGAAGCAGGTTCGCCTCCCTTGGGGGGGGCAGACACATATTGAAATTTTGGAAGGTCAAAATAAATTCGGTCCATTCCAATCTCATAAAATCCCCTTTCCCGAAAAAGTTTAAGAAGATCTGATTCTGTGACCCAATCTTCAATTGGTTGATTGGGTGTTGAAACGCTGCTCCATTGTTCCCATACTTCCCTTCGAGGAGTCGTAAGTATCACTGCACCATTAGGTGTTAATAATTGTTGAAGAGCATGAACAAACTCGGGTTTCCGAGCATGAGGAATATGCTCAATCACCTCAGAGGAGACGATGAGATCATAAGGCCGGAACTCCTTTCGTGTGAACAATTCGTCCAGAAAGCCGGCATGGAAAGTCAACTTCGGAAACAGCTTTTGGCCATAGTCAACAACTGTTTTTACCGGATCAATACCTTCACAATATCCATAATCGGACAGTAAGTTCGTGAGCCATCCCCGCCCACAACCCACGTCCAAAATTCGCAGAAGTTGACCAGGGGCATGATTCAAATTTTCTATAATTTTTGGTAGAAATCCTTTAATTTTTTCCCAACGCATTTGTTCATCTGTATTCGGCTCTGGAGTCGACCATGTCCCACTGCGCACAAACAAGTCGGAATAAAATTGCTCCTCTTGATTTCGTTGTTCCCATTGATCACGAGTCATAATATTTGGCTTCTCCCTTTATCTTCGAGTATGACAAACCCATTTCCCTACAGCGAAGACTGCGTTTGGACAAACAGGCTTCCAACATTCTTTACATAGTTCATTTGCAAAACCTGTTCATGGTCTAGAATCCCAAATGCCTAAGAAATTTTCTATTATCAATCATTCCCTATGATGCTTTAACTCGAAGGGACGAAAATGCGGTAGTAGAAGACGGTCTCCTTAGCGAGCGTAATTGAGCCTTCTTTCCCCTAGCGAATAATGTTTTCCTATCCTTAGCAACCTGTAGGCACTGGGCAACTATTGCCCAAAAGAAATTCATGCCGGGAAAAAACTCAACCTTTCCCATTTCTGTTCGGCTGCACAATTACGGCACTTACCCTTCTTTTACGTTATAGGTTCATTAAAAAAGAGGGAAACATGTGAAATTAAGCTTTCTTAAGAATCATGCCAATTAGGTTTTGTGCAAAAAGAAAGCCAGATCGAATTAGGAGACTAGATATGAAGATCACACCGCTGATTACAACAAACGGGGTATTATGGAAAAGGAAGGATCATGGGAGTTTCATTCTGCCTTTGTGAACTAGGTACCTACGACAGGTGAACCCGGAAGGGAGCAGGAAGGTAAATGAGAATGTGCGTTAGTTGTCTTGTTAATTTTTTCCGGCACCTGTTGCACCCATTTGGGAAAAGCATGCGCCCAGAAGAGTATTGAGGTAAAGTTGGAGGGAGTTCATTTGGAAGGCAATCTCCTGAGGCATTTCATAGGTCTTTGAAAGACTTCCTGTTTCCAAAGTTTCAATCCATCCTTGCCGAATGACCTCCCAGCTGAAACAAGTGCTCCAATGGGCAAATCCCAAATTCCCTAAAGACAATCGGAAATCAGGATGGTACTGCAGGACTTCCAGAATCATAGGGAATAGTTCAAGAGGAGCCACAATGCCTCCAGCCTTTTCAGCCACATCACCGCAATCGGGTGTCGCAAGCCAAGGAATTCCATAGCTCATCGCCTCCACAATTGCCATCGGTGATATCTCCGCGTGGGAAGACAACACCAACACATCCGCCGCTTTCATGGCCGCGGCAATACACTCTATAGGCAATCCTGGGATATAGAGAATATCAGGGTGTTGGTAGAGAGCCTCAACTACCTGCTTCCCATAATCAATTTCTGATGGGCTATCTTTATCATAAGGCATGCCAATCAGCACCACTTTCCAATTGGGAGGAATGGGCGAGAGGGTATGAAGAAGGCCAAGCTGATTCTTAACTTTCCAAATATTGGCGACATGAAGAATTAGAAAAGCATCTCTGGGTATGCCATATGTCCCCCTAAAATCCATAGTGGGCGCTATTGGCGTGGTAGCGTTGGGAAGGTAGATTGGCGATATCCCGTTTGTTTTCATAAACTCTGCTTCGATTCCCTGTCGGGTTAATGCCAAAGCTCCATCGGCTTTTTTGAGAATCTTTGTCAGTCTTTCACAGAACAATTGATCATGACGCCATTCATCAAACCCCTCTCGGTTAACGAGTAACTGAATAAAAATCTTTGTCTGAGGAAAACTCTCTCCTAACAGTAAGGAGGTGATCAACCAATTATGGGGATTGGCAAATAACACACAAGCATAATAATCCCCGGAGGTCAGCAATTGATGAAGTTCCCAACAAAGAACGGGAACGGGCTTGGATTCAAACTTTCGAGTGGTATCCAATGAGATAATTCGCATACCTTGGTGTTCGAAATCGGTCCGGTCGGGCATGGCAACGGTCGCAACATCAACCTGATAACCCTGACTCACGAATTCACGGCCTAAATTCGCCACCACGGTCTCTACTCCACCAACCGATGGCCAAAAATATTGACAGGCTAAGAGTATTCGCCTGCCCTTGCCCAATGAATGACTCACAGGCTCCTTTTGAATTTCCGATTTATTCTCACCCCCATCCATAGATCCTAGAGGGGGTTGACTCTCAAGGCATTTCCCATTCAACTGCTCTAAGGAAATTGGGGGGTTAACACATTTCGGCTTTATTTTCGACTCCTTTTCATATGGGAGGGGGAAGGGATGCTCTTCTAAAAAGACACGGCGAAAAACCTCCAATGACTTTAAGTTATATTTGGTGAAATCCTTTTCCTGATCTTCTACGTAGGGCACACTCACAATTCCGTCTACCGCCCCCATCAAAGCAAAAAGTGCCAAAGGATCTCCGGTCTCCCGAAATTGAATCGCCTTTTTCCGAATATCGTCTGTGACATCGTTCCATTCCACGATATCCTTTTCATACATGGTCTTATAGCGGCGATAAATGGATTCCGGAGTATACTGGGTTCCATGACGTCCTTGAACCTTGGGATGTAAAACCCAGCGAATCCCCTTTTGAGCCATTTGCTCCAATACATCCATTTCGCATGCCTTCACATCTCTAAACGTCATCAACTTCATCGCTGTCGTGCGGTAAATTTTCACTCCCTGAATTTGTGCATTTCGATCGACGTCGAAGAGATGAAAACAAACCATTCCAACATTTTCGGGAACTTTCTGCATAACCTTTTCCATTGAAGAGACCGCAGTGGGATCTAGAATCATGTCTTCATCAACTTGAATGAAATACTCGGTTTCACATCTGCTGATCATTTCCTGAAACGCGGCACTCATGGGATGAACATTCCGGATGACTTCCAGGGCAAATGTTGCCCTCTCCTGCTTGAGGATGGCTTCCTGACACACAGGAAAGGTGATATCCCCGACGGTGACAATATATACCGTTGTCCTGAGAGAAGGATCGGCGCTTCCCAGATTCCCTCTGGCACATGTAGGATCAGGGGAGGAATGTAAAGTGGTCAATTCTGGTGACTGGGATGTCCATTGTCCCATGGCATTATTGCTATCCCCATTCACCGGAGTTATGTGGCTCCGAATTTCTTCGGTGCCTCGGTCCACCCTTGCATTCCGATCACCGGATTGTTCACCATAACAAGGCTCCTTTCCTGTTTGAATCCATTCTAAATATTGTTGAATACGAAATTCTGCCGTATGGAAGCGTCGAATTTTTTCCTGAGCATTACAGCCGATACAACGCCCAAATTCCGGGTTGCATTGGATTTTTTGAATCTGGGCGTACAAAGAGTCGGGATCAGCTGGATCAAAAAATAAAATTTCCTGTTCTGCTTGGAATAGGGCCCGATTCCTCGGTCTATTGGGTACACACCAGGAGATGCAGGGTCTCCCTACACACATGCTTTCCACCACCCGACTGCTATAACATTTGACGATAGTCGGCAATTGAACAACTGCGCTCCATTGCTCCAGGGCCTTCAACCACGACCGAAAGGTTTCTCTTCTAATATGCCGAAGGGATCCAACATAGTGGCTTAACTCCTCAAAGGTTTTGACCAATCTCTTTTCCAAATTTTTCCCGTTTTCTTCATGTAGGGCATTAAATATATTTGGCCATTCGGTATCAACCTCTATGGGCTGTGGGTTGGCCAAAACACCTTGAAAGCCAGGATGTGTTACCAAGCTCATGCGCTGACGACTGTACAAAGAACCATAGAAAACTGCTTGAGGAAATATCGGAATTGATGGACCTTCCATCAGAAATCGTTCAGGAATCATGTTGGTCCACCAGGCGGCTTCGATAATGCCTTCCGCATTGATATCTTCTACGTCTTTTTCATCACAAGCCAACACATGGGTAAAGACTTTGAGTTGCTGAAAAACTATGTCCCGTCGTTTTTGTAAGTGGGGGTATCGTTCTAATTCCCCCGACGTATGAGTGAGAGATTCTGGAATTAATCCCACACGAATTGGAGCAATAGAAGAGATCCATTCCAAAATGTCATCACCCAATTCGGTATGAACCAACCAAACCCAGACTTGATCGAAGGAACCCGGCGGGTAGAACTGTTTGACATAGCGGAGCCAAGATTTGGGGGATGTAGACGGAATCCCGGCCAAAACGGGTACCACCACCGTTTCAACCCCATTCCTTTTGAGGCCTTCTTCAATCGCAAAGTGGGCCGGATAACTCCACGGGCGAGCAGTTTCCCATGTCGGAAATTCCAACATGAGCAATAATATTTTGGGTGGAAGCATGATGGAAATTTTGATTCTTATATGCCCACGGCGTGCGGAATGGATTGCTTAGCTTCCTTGGCGTGGAAACATGTTTGACGATACCAATGAGTCGTCCGACGCAATCCTTCCATCAATGAGATTTTTGGAGTAAAGCCTAAAAGCCTCTTTGCCTTGCTTACCTCAATCAATCGAATTGGTATCATGGAAGGTTTTGTGGGATTCACGACCACATGCGCCTCCTGGAATCCGTCAACCTCCAGAAGAGTATTCAACACCTCCCTCACACGACACCCTTTTCCATATCCAATATTCACCGGGTCGAACCGGTCTAACCGGACCATCGCTAATAGCAAGGCATCAACGAAATCATCCACATAAATCAAATCCCTAACATCATCCCCCGTCCCCCACACCTCCAGAGGATCGTGGCGTTCAATAACTTTCCGGGTAAGAGCCGCGGTCACGTGGGACCGCTCAAAATCGAATTTGTCATATGGTCCATAGACATTGGATGGCCTCACGACCACCGTATTCATCGGATCCTTAATTTTTTCGGAATAGATACGGCACAATACCTCCCCATACCGTTTCATCCATCCCACGCTGAAGTAAGCTTCATACGGATCCCCGGCAAACATTTCCTCCTCTGATACCTGCCTATCTCCGCTAGGTGGATAGGCCGCACTACTACTGACAAATAGAAACTTCTTTACCTTTACTTGGTAGGAAGCTTCCAACATCTGGGCGTTCATCACCACATTCGGCGTCACATGGGCCAAGGGCTGGGTCGCCATGACCGCCGCGCCTGAGGTATTTGCTGCACACATGAAGACATAATCGATGCCCTCTACGACCCGGCGACAATCTTCCATCTTCGTCAAATCCGCTTTGACATATTCCAGGCGCTGATGTTCAAATTGCGGGCTACGTACATGTAACGTCCCACGCACGTGACTCCCCCCTTCTACCAACCGCTTAGCAATATTGGTCCCCAAAAAACCTCCGGCACCTGTGACTAAGACTTTGCTACCCTTAAACATGAGCCACTCCTTCATCCCGTTGGGAAACAATTGGTTGTTTCACCGGCCACCAGATTCCTAAAGTCGGGTCATTCCACAGCACTGTAAATTGCCCTTCACGGTTATAGTTGGTCGTTTGCTTGTAGTGAAAAATCGCCTGATTGGATAGAACCAGATGTGCATTTCCAAATTTTGGTGGGATCAACACTTGGCGTCGATTGTGATCTGAAAGCGTAAATGATTCCCACTGCCGATACTGCGGGGACATGGGATCCAAATTGACCACGACCAAATAAAATTTTCCCCACAAACATGACACCAACTTCCAGGTCTCTTGGTCTCCATGAATGCCTCGCAATACATTCCTGCCAGACACCGAGATGTCGTCCTGCACAAATTGCATGTCAATTCCGGCCTGCCGATAGAGATCTTCGTTAAATGTTTCAACATACGTCCCCCGAAAATCTTCAAAAATTGTCGGTGGCGTCACTAATCTCACGCCGTTTAAGCGGCAGGAAAAGACCTCTAAATTACGAGGAGACGAAATAGTTTTTCCGCTTAAGATATTCATCATGATGCTCCACGTACCATTCCCATGTATGCTGTAAACCCTCCTGAAGACTCATCTGGGGGTTGTACCCAAGTAGATTCTTTGCCAATGAAATATCCATCACCCGCCGGGAAAATCCGCTGGGTTTGGCGCTGTCAAATTGAGCCCGGAAAGGCACAATCGATTGAAGGGCTTGCACCAATTCTTTGATGGTATAGCCCACACCACTACCTAAGTTGACATACCGACCGCCCGTTCCATGGTACAAGGCAAGAATCACTCCATCAGCCACGTCACCACTATAGGCAAAATCCCGAACGGCAGTGCCATCTCCCCAAATGACCACGGGATCCTCTTTGGCAAAGATTCGCCGCATTAGGGTGGGAATCACCATGGCATTGGTAGGATCAAAATTATCCCAGGGTCCATAGACATTGCATGGACGCACAACGGCATAGTGCTTCAGGCCAAACTGTATCTGATAGGCGCGAATTTGGAGTTCAGCCATTCGTTTGGCCCATCCCGGAAACATATCCATTGGTGGCCCCTCATTTTCACCATCCTGTTCCTTGAAAATTTCTGCACTCGCGTAGGCTCCAATGGATGAGGTATAGACCACCCGATCAACCTTATTCAGACGACAGGCCTCCAACATATTTGTATTCATCATCAACAGGGGGACAAAAAAACTTGCAGGCTTTGTTTTGGTTACCTCAATGGAGCCTTTTATTCCCGCCACGTGAAACACACAATCCATGTCCTTCACCATACGTTTGCAAAATTCGAAATCGCAGAGATCCCCTTTCACATATTCCACCCTGTCTTCGACGTGGTTCTCATCAAGAGACACATTCCGAACGGTAGCTCCGGCCTGCAACAACCGACTCACGATTTGCCGTCCAATTAATCCGCTTCCTCCAGTGACCAGGACACTTTTGCCTTCAAAATACCGAAGAATCGGAACAGAGATCATCGTGCTGTTTTGAACCTCGATCCCGCCAGACAGAAAACTCATATTCACCCAACCTCCACGAGATGTTCAGCGGCTAATTGACCAAATGGGGAAAGAGCATCCCTATCCTGCTTCTTAATCAGAATATGAGGATGCTCAAATCCATATTCTGGATGAATACAATAGTTGACAATGAGAATACTCCGATTGGCGTTGACAGGCTTTTCTCCACGATGAATACCTGTCGTATCCGCTACAATGACATCACCCGCCTGGGCATGACACCGGATGATGGCTTCGTTACCATAAACATCCTCGATTTCGGAATCCCTGTAACGAGCTTTCTGTTCCCATCCGTTCCACTTTTTTTGGTGACTTCCTCGGACATAACAAAAAGGTCCACCACCTACATGGACATCATGTAAATACAGTAACACCTTGAAAATTTTAAAACTTCCCCCATCCACGTGAAACAATTGCGTATCGGCGGGAGCAAGAGTGTTTCCAAAGGCATGGCGAACTTTCAGAAAGGTGACCAAAGGCACGGCTCCATAAAAGGCAGTGGCCATACCAAGAATTCCTTGGTCGAATACCACCGTGGAAATATCTTTCAGACTAACTAAGGGTTCCTTTACTCCGACGGAGGACACCAGAGCTTCAAGAGAACCGGAGTCGTCTTGAGAGAATTGATTCGGAAAATAGTGATAGGTGCCTTCTTTCAATTCTTCTGACGTTTCCTGAGAATGTGCTCTGATAGGAGACAGGCCAACTCTGGTCTGTACGATATTCTCAACCTGGTTCCTAAGATGATTGATTAGATCTTTGGGGAAATAATTTTTGAGAATCACATATCCATCCTGATTCAATCGACTCACAATTTCTTTATGTTCCCGGCGATAATTCGATATTGGAATGCCTAATTTACGACATCGAAAGGTTCTCCTAGCCACTTGACCAAAAAAATATTCAGCGTCCGCCTTGGATGTTGCATGCAACTTATATGGGGGTTCAGACTTTATGGATTGCGTTTCCGGCCTCTTCATCAGGCGCTCCGTCTTTTTCCGTATGTCTATCTTCAATACACCATTGCCCGCTCATTCAACCACTGTTGCATCTCTTGAATGTTGCGTTGAATTTGCTCTCGCGAAAAGGTTTTACCCCACCGGTTTTCCGGTTCGTATTCAAACGGCAACCCCACCTCTTCCTGGTCGCCAAACCGATATAACAAGTGGGCATGACGACTCCAATCCTGATCGATGTAACGAATCCCGTATTGGCCTGGGTTGTTAAAAATGGGAGATCCGGGAACGGGGCAAAATCCTGAAAGGCCAACATAATCCGGCTTGGTTTCCTCAATAAATCTCATGGTTTTTTCGACGATATCCGGGGGTTCCCCAGGCAGCCCAAAAATCAGACACATCTTGATTCGAATGCCAATTCTCTGACATTGTTCAATGCAATGACGAATCTGAGTTTGTGTCTGCCATCCCTTATTGATAATTTTCATGACCTGATCGTCGACGGTTTCGACACCAATGGCCAGTTCCTGGCATCCAGATTCACCTGCCCGGATGAGTTGCTGGTCTGTCGCCATGGTCGTCGTTTGTCCACGCCAGATCACATCACTTTCTCCCAGGACATTAAACAGGGTTGTCGAAAGGCGTTCATTGGGGAGAATAATGACTTCGTCTCGAAAGTTAATCCCTCGGACACCATAGGTGTCTTTAAGATAGGTGATTTCCGCCTTCATCATTTCCGGATTTCTTACCTGAAAAAACCCTGGAACGTTATACACACAAAAGCCACATTTATAGGCGCACCCCCGTGAAAAATGCACAGAAGTCCCACGCACACCTCCATATTGGGCGAACAAGAGGTCATTGACGATGGAGGATTCCGGCAGAAATTCTCGTCGAGGATAGGGCGTATGAGAAAAAGAAGCCTCCGTGTATTTTTGCCGGTAGATCATTTTGAGATCTCCAGCTTCAATATCGCGAATCAGTTGCGTCAGAGAATGCTCCCCAGGCCCCACGACCACCGCATCGAAAATCTTTATACATTCTTCTGTGCACATATCCACATGAGTTCCCCCTGCGACATGAAGGGAAGAAGGAAATTGTCGGCGCAAAAGATCCACAATTCCTTTGATTTCCACGCTATCCCCAGATTTCATAATCCAATACATAAACACATCATGTCCGGGAATCTCCCGAACCCGCTCCGGGAGGGTCTCCCCTCTCAGCCCTCGCAAATCAATCAGCTCGACCTGATGATGACCCTTCTCTGAAAATTCCTTCTCGAGAACCGTGGCGTAATACAGCTCCCATAAGGGTTGCAATTTGAAGGGGTTTTCCCAGTAATGCCAGCTTGGAACCACGACTCCAATTCGAAACATTTCAGTACCCTATTTTTGGCCAAGAACCGGTATTAGGAATGACTTCTTTTCACGACGTAGACCTCTGGCCACTTGGCCCGAAGATTCCGTAATCCTGGCGTTCCGATACCATGCCATCGTTTTTCGAAGTCCTTGCTCGATAGAGGTTTTCGCCCTGAATTTCAGCACCTCTTTCGCTTTTGTACAGTCGATCTCCCGTCTCATGACCGGCAAACCTACATCCCCACGATGAACAACATTCACATGTCCTTGAGATTCCCACTTAAGCATGACTTCCAATAATTGGTTCAAGGAAAAGGTTTGGCCACTTCCGATATTCAACGCCACCGATCCGGAGGTCTCCTGGGCAGCTATCAGACAGGCATCAACGACATCATCAATAAAGATATAATCCCGTTCATCCTCCCCACTACCCCAGACTTCAATGTGCGCGTGTCTTTCCAGCACACGTCGCATTAAGGCCGGCAAAGCATGGCACGTCTCAAATTTGAAATCGTCATAGGGTCCGTACATCCCCGTCGGACGGAGCGAGGCCACGGTCAGGCGACCATTCGATCGCCGGGCATAGAGTTCGCCAAGTTTTTCCACATACCGGGACATCCATCCCACCGCCTCATACGGAAAGGGGGGGTCCTCATCAAAAAACTCATCTTCCCGTAAAGCCGTGCCACGGGATGGATACCCTGTCGCACTACTCAGCCACACATAAGATTTCACACCGCCCCAATACGCCGCCTCCAACATATTCAGGTTCATGACGGTATTGTCCGTTACAGGCCCTACCGGATGGCTTTTTAAAATAGCGGCCGTCGAAAGCCGGCCCGCAAACATAAACACCTGATCGACATCGGTCATTACATGGCGACATTGTTCCGGGTCGCGCAAATCGGCCTGAACCAATCGTATATTGTTTCCCTGCACCACGGGCATCTTTTCGCGATAGACAGCAATCACTCTGAGACCTGGTTGGCCTGCAACTCGGTGAAGGAAATTTGTTCCGACAAAACCTGCCGCTCCAGCTACCAGTGCAGTCATGGGAGTCGAGACAGGTCTGAATTTTGTCAGGCATTCATTCATAAGAATGGTCACAATAATTAGGAGGCTCGGTAGTATTGCTTCATCCTGTTAAAAAACTGGCTCAAGGCCTCCTGAATTTTTTTGGGGTACCGTATACCGGCCAGAAACCCTTTCTGGGATGACGCATGTACCTCTAGGGTCGAATCGTTATTCCAATGTTGGAGTAAACGGACGGTGTGCATAAATCCGTCTTCTGATTTTGTCCAAGCACTACTTTGGACCATCCCGGTAAACCCCCACGGCCCTTCTTTGAGCAGGTAATGAACCCCATCAAGATCAGACACGACCTTCGGAACAAATGGGCTGGTAAAGAGTTGTTCTAACCCGTTCTCGGTAAATTCCAATAAAGGATAATCTTCCTTGCGAACAAAAATGCAATTGGAAACCAAATGGGCGACGAGTTCATAGCCTTTGGCCTTCGCTAACTCCACCATGGCCAAGGCACTGGATCCGATTCGTTTTCCTGGGTCGGTTTGTATGAACAACACATCCGGACTCATACTGGCATTCACTTCAATAATGACAACCCGGGGACGGTATCCTTGCAACGCAGCCCAGAGTCGGTAATCCATGCCATCGATATCAATGGAGAGCAAATCAAAATCGTAGGGCACTCCCGTATTTTCGAGAAGGATATCAATCGAACGTTCCTCGGAGACCATCTCATGTTTGCAGCAGACATCAGTCCGGTGTTGATACAAAGTCGCCAGTTTTTCAAAATGTTCCTGATTCGCTTCAATGAGCACCCCATTCCATTGTTTTTGATAAACCCACCGCCAGGAGTTACTTAAGAAATTCCCATCGTGCGCACCAATATCCACACACCAACGGTTGGCCATTCCAATTCTTTCAAAAATTTTTTCGACTACCCCATCTTCCCCATGCTGGGTTGTCACATTCGAACGGTGGTCATACACCCAGGGAAGGTTGCCATGAATAATGGGCATATCGGAAGTTACAGTAGTCATAAGACAAAAAATTTCCTTCCTTATGATTGCTTGATTGAACTGAAATTACTCAACTACAAAATATGACACTCTTGAGGCATACTGGTACCGCTTAAGACGAACGGCATTCAAGCCAAACACTTCCATGAGTGCGGTCGTTTCGCCTGGTGAATCAGGGTCATTAAGTTCATCAAACACCACCACACTGCCTTTAGTAAGCCGTGGCCGGATCGCCTCTAAGCAGGCTTTCGTGGGCTCATATAAATCGAAATCAAAATAGGCCATGGCCACAATGGTTTCAGGATGGGCTATCAAATATCGGGGAACCTCCATGGTTGCATTCCCTGCGCACAGCTCAAATTTTTTAATGTGTCCCAGAGGATTAGCCTGTTCATGCACGTGGAGCACTTTTTCTAAGTAGGTGGCATACCCCTCCGTGACCGACAAATGGCCATCCTGCCATTTATCCCCATCGTATTGGGATACGGACGGGAATCCAGAAAACGTATCGAATCCGATAATTTTTCGATGACGATTAAACGGCTCATACAAACCCCTAAGAGCGGCCAAAACCCCGAGGTTTTGACCCCATCGAGTACCGAACTCCATGATGACGCCTTGGACATCAATGATCTGTCGGTATATGTAATCCAAAAAAAGCAGCCGCCCTAAATTTTTTGATTCCAGAAACAATCCTAAATTGGATAAAAGTTGATCCGAGGGAATGGGAGACGACCCGAGAAGATGAGCCAGAGTCGCACGATTAGCAACTTCTTCTGGGCTGGCATAGGTGTCTAAGGTCAGATTTGATTGAGTCATGCGCCGATCACCTTCTTCTGTATCCGTGCGGTGCGGTTCATTGCAAACGGTTGAATGAATCTCCCGGCTTTGTCCCCGGACTCCATTATCCGGCTTTGGCGCTCAGGACATTCCTCCACAAAAGCAGGAATCATGGAATGTCTCTCATAGGCTAATACCCATGCCCAAAATCGAATCTTTCCTTCCGTGAGAAAATACGCATTTTCCGTCGTCCCTTGTGTGACTTTGATAGGCTTGAGCATATTCCCCATCAATATCGATTGGGCAAGATCTTGGGGGCTCGGATCAAAGCCTTGCGGGTTCGCCAGGGCTTCTTCGGAAGTGGTATACCCCCCTCCCTGGAGTGATATTCGAGAAACTGGTATCCAGGATATCCCCGGAGAGTAGGCTTCCGAAATTCGCTGAATATCCTCAAC
>DOFS01000232.1 GCA_003523945.1 Nitrospiraceae bacterium
CCCCCTTCGAACAATTGCTCTCCTGACTTCAAGCCTGTTTCTCGCGATGCTTCTGGCATCCACCGCCTGCATGGCTGCGCAGGACCTCTCCCCCGGTTCTCCGGATTCCCACCATAGCAAGCGCGAACCTCTTCATGGGGCTCTCTGCAACTGGGCCTGTCACAACGGAAAAATTTCCTCAACCTCCTTAACCAGTTCTCTATCATGGCATGCTCCATTTCAGGCAATGGATGCCATCGCTTCTCCCTATGCCCTTCCTGGATTACTCACACCTCTTTCGCCAAAGTCCGCCAGGGCTCCCCCACCCTTCTTCGTATCGCTCTTTTCATAAGTGAAGCTCAAGGCCTCGTGGTGAGGTGTGGGGGATGTACGTCTTCTCCCTAGTGACCATTGGGCCTCACCTGAATCTCAACCGAAAACTCATTCAGTACGGGTAATTCTTTATTGCCGGCCACATGCCTAGCCGGTGGGCTTTTGCATGCTTTTTCCATTTTTTTTGTCAAGGAGATTATCTTGTGAAACAGTTGCCTTCTGTCTGTTTATGGAAACGGTCAGTGCGTCGTTTTGTCTTACTCCTCAGCGTTCCACTTGTTTTTGGCGTCTCCCCTTCCACATTTGCTGCCTCTGCTGGATTGAGTACCAGCTCCCCCCCATCTCAAGAAATTCTTCTCCAGCAACAACAGGAACTGGAAGGAGAACTGGAGGACGTCAACAACCGGCTGGAAGAAATTCGACAACAACTCCGTGAACTACAGCGAATACCGGTTACCCATCAAACCGATGAACAACGGCAGACACAGGCGGCCCTCCAGGAGGAGGAAGTGGTGACATTAGAAGAGATGAGTATTGTGAGCACCCGAATCCAGAAACGGCCGGAAGGGCTTGCCGTGTCGTCCACGCTGCAGTCTGAAACCGAATCGCAACCTACCCGGACAATGAAGGAATCGCTCGAATCCCTTCCCGGTGTGGTCCTCCGCCAGGCCAACGGCCCACGGGATTTCAGTATTTCCATCCGCGGGTCAGGGGTCAAAACATCCTTTGCGGTCCGTGACATCAAGGTCTATGAAGACGGGTTCATTCAAACACAATCAGACGGGTTGTCTCGGCTCGATATCCACGACCCCTGGTTTATGAGAAGTACCGAAGTCATCCGTGGGGCTGCGTCCTCGCTTTATGACAACTACGCACTCGGCGGGATGGCGCACTTCAGAACCCGACGAGGCAGCGACATTAACGGAGTGGAAACATTTTTCTCAGGCGGATCCTTTGGTTACCACAAAGAAGCCGTGGCCATTGGGCAACAGTTCAAGAACGTGGACATTTCATTATTTGCCAGTAATGTCGCAGAAGAAGAGGGGTATATTAAGCACAGCGACTACAATACTCAGACCCTGAATTTCAATTTCCGCTTCAACATCGATGAGAAACAAAGTCTGTATGTCAAAGCCATCACCAACTGGCTGGATACCAGAGTCCCGACCCGCCTCACCAAGGCACAATTTCAGGCCGATCCCCGACAGGCCGGCTCATTGTCGGTGGCCCGCAATCAACAACGTATTGACCGCCGAACCATAGTGGGCGCCATTTATGAACGGGAACTCACCCCAAATACCGTCTTGACCATGGAAGTGGACTATGACGTGAAAGATATCAACCAGTATTTTTTTCAGATCTTCGATAATGTCAATACGAACATCAAACATTATACGGATCTCCGGCATCATGGGCGGATATTTAGCATGCCGTTACAAAGCTATCTCGGGTTTTTTGTAAACAATATGGAACAGGAGGGCAATACCTTTCAAAATCTTGGAGACGGACAGGGAACCCGTGGCACCCTGGCCGCCAACAACCGCGGGACGATTCGTAACATCGGAGGGCGTTTTCGCGAAGAACTCACATTCCTACCGAATTGGACGCTTGCGGCGGGGCTCGGGTTTGAGCAGTCCATTGTGAGTATCCAAACCATTAACTATGACAATGCCGGTGCCGTCGACAGCCGAGCTGATGCCACCCGGACCTTTTATAATTGGGCTCCGGAGATGTCTCTGACCTGGAGACCGGAAGAAGGCTTTCGACATTGGGTTCGAGGATCAACCGGGTACGGCATCCCAACCTTTGGCAATCTGACTCGAAATCCGCTTACCGGTTTGCCCGGCAGCAATTTTGATTTAAAGCCGCAGAAAAATGTCAATGTGGAAATCGGCACAGAGTCCCGACTTCACAAGACATTTACTGTCCAATTGGCAGGCTTCTGGACTTTTTTCCGGGATGAAATCATCACACAAAATGTGTTTGATCAAAGCACCACCGCCTCAACGAATGCCGATTCTTCCGAATACCGCGGGGTAGAAGTCGCGGCAGATTGGCGTCCCCTCCCGGGATGGCGATTTTCCGGTGCCTATACCCATATTGACGCGCGTTATATTAACTTCACAGACCGATATTTGGTGAACGGCATTGCGACCGACGTCATACAAGACGGGAAGAAAGTCCCTAACGTTCCACGGGACATCCTCAACATGAAGGCTGCGTATGACCATTTTGAGACCGGATGGGGAGGTTGGGTGGAAACCAATTATTCCAATAGTTATTTCTTAAACAATGGCAATACGGTCGGGATTCCTTCATTTTGGGTGGTCAACCTAAATCTTCACAAGACCTTTCAGTTCAAGAATGATTGGGTTCGCTTCGCCACGTTGTATTTTGAGATCGACAACCTCGCAGATAAGACGTATGCGGCATCCGGGCAGGTCGTCTCGGACGCCACGCCCGATGCCAGCAAGCAATTATTTTTTGCAGGATATGGCCGAGCGTTTTACGGAGGAGTCACATTGGGACTGTTTTAGCCTTTCAAGACAATCCGCACAAACAGCAAC
>DOFS01000230.1 GCA_003523945.1 Nitrospiraceae bacterium
GACCCGGCCAAAATGTCTTTTAAAATAACCCCGCGAACCATCCGGGCTCTCTGCGATCGGCATTGGGGAGTGGGAAGTGACGGCATTCTGGCGCTCACCCCTTCGAAAAAAGCGGACTTTGGTTTGAGGATTTACAATCCTGACGGGAGTGAAGCGGAAAAATCCGGTAATGGACTGCGGATTTTCGGCTGCTATCTGTATCACACCAAACACACGAAGAAAAAACAATTTACCGTGGAAACCAAGGGTGGTCTGGTTGAAATTCATTTGGATCTCAACGGCCATGGATACGTGAATGGGGCTACCGTCGACATGGGGCGAGCGTCGTTTCAACCCATTACGCTTCCCTGCACCTTACGCGTGCCAGAATTGATTCAACAACCGGTCAAGGCAGCAGGCCAATCACTTCGGTTTACCGGGGTCAGTGTCGGAAATCCGCATTGCGTGGTGTATAAAAAACGGGAAGAACAGTGGACCCGCCAGGACCTTCTGGATATCGGCCCGGAACTGGAAAACCATATTATTTTCCCGAAACGAACCAATGTTCAACTGGCCGTTCCGACCGGACCTCGGGCCATTTCTATTTTGATTTGGGAACGAGGTGCGGGAGAAACACAGGCATCGGGATCCTCTGCCTGTGCGGCAGCCTGTGCAGGAGTACGGCTAGGATTGGTCAAAAGCCCTGTTCGGGTGAAAGCTCCAGGGGGAACATTAGATATTACCGTCGATCCTCAATACAACATCACGATGAAAGGGCCCGTCACTGAAGTGGCCAGAGGAGAAATCAGTCAAGCCTTCATAGACGGCCTGCGATAAAGAGTTATCGATCATACCCTCCCAGTCCCGTTTCCTACGCTGCGTTCCGCTTTCGAAATCACCTCCCGAATTCCCGTTGATATCCCATTCCACCAATGTCAGGATCGTTGTCCTGTTTGCTCTGTGGACACGTCAACCATTGCGGTGTGCAATCGGCCGGAGCCCCAACGGCTCCGCCCTCCCAGGACTTCCCACGACTGCTGGATCCCAACCTGTATCTGATCTTACAGTTAAGCTTTTCTCGGGCGTCGCGCTCCGCAGATCACCTGCACGGACAGCGCAAAAAAAACCCACGCGTCGCAAACCATGGCCAAACAGGAAGGTTGCCAAGCCTCTGGTCCGCATCTAAATAAGGAAATCATTTGACATAGCTGAATTTCTTTTTCAGCCGCAAGATCGGGTTTTCCATCATATGCCAGGAAAACATGGCAATGAAGATGGAAATTGTCGAATACAACAGGAACTGAACCCACTCTGCCGTTGGAACGACGACTCCCGTTCTCTCGGCGAATGTCAGTGCTATTTTTGGCACGAACCAATGGTACACATACATGCCGTAACTAATCTTGCCCAGATACTGCAGAAGTGAGAGATCCAGAACCCAACCCAGGGGGCCATGAAATCCTATTGCCGCATTGCCAATGACCCACATAAAGAATAAGCCTGCACCCAATCCTCCAAGAATGAATTCTACGGTGGAGGGGAAACCCGTCAGTTTTGCCAGAAGCACCACAAACAGTGCCGTTAACCCAGTGAAAAAGAATAACCAGAGATTGCGGGAATATCGCGCCCGCAGTGTTCTCCTTTGAGCGTAAAGAATGGCCAATACCCCGCCTGCCCCTAAAGTATCAAGATGACTTGGGGTCAACATACTGGCTTGAAAGTGGGTCAAATCGAATCCGACAAATACAAGACGAGAGACCAGTCCAAGCACCATCGTGAGGATCATGGTCGGCAACAACAGTTTGTCGGAAACAAAAAAAACTAATAGAGGCCAAAGCAAATAGAACTGCTCTTCAACAGCCAGTGTCCATAAATGCGCTCCAAAACTGAAATCCCCAAGTATCGCAAATTGAATATTCTGTAAATAGAGAAAAAACCACCAAACGTATTGCCTTAATTCCTGGGAAAAAATCAATCCAATTATGAGGGAAACATAGAAAACTGGAAGTAAGCGAAGAAATCGACGCATGTAAAAATGCCACGCCGTTGTAAAGAGGGTCGCACGACTTGATCGAATCCCATGACGGGCGTTCAATAGTATCCCTGTTATAAGGAATCCGCTTAACACAAAGAACAATCGCACACCCAGATCACCGAGTGGGACTGTCGAAGTTAAAATATTATCTTGAAACAAAAAGTGTTGTAGGTATACGCCCAACGCAGCTAGCGCCCTCAAGCTATCGAGTTGCGGCATATGGGGCAGTGAGGTTCTGATAGGGCTTATCATTTTACCGAATGGCCGGGTAACGATTAGTCGTGTTTTATTTGGGAAGGTGCCATCTTTTGCTGGCCTGTGTGTTACCGGGGTACACCCTGCTCTGCAACTACCCAGGCAGGGCCGGATGATTGAGGACCCCAGAGTTGTTCACGATAAGATCGAGTGGAGTAATTCTCTGAATAATCCGGTCCAGCGACATTAGGCACCGGGAGCATTTCCGACGAAGATGGCGCGGCCGACAGGTGACGGTGACTTGGCCGGTGGGAACGATTGATGGCGGCAAATAATCTCATCGTCCCTTTTCTCTTGGTCTCTCCTGCAGTTCCCAGACCCACCTTTAACGGGAGACCAGGGGTTGCCGGATGGGGCGGTCGTTATGTGCCGGAATCCAATGACAATAATCGGCGCCCAGAGCCGCGCCTGTAATCCCATTTAAGTGGTGAGTAGCCAAGACATCCCCCCATCGCTTCACGCCCTCCAGTCCACGTGCAAGGTAGCCGTAATCTCTAGGGTCATGAGGCCAAGAGGCAGTCGCGGTACAATCTGGATCTGGAAAGTCAGACATATTGGAGTGCAGCGGCCCGACGCCCCATATTCTAAACCTATCGATTTCTTCGGGGTCAGCGATTCGGGGAACAGCGCGTCGCATGGCTATCGTCTCCCCTGTTATCCCGCCATATTCTAGAAGTCACCATATTGAAGGTCTCCTCCGCCGGTCATTTTTCATGACAGCTCGCATCAAAATTCAGATATAAACCGCGGTGCCTCGTGTTCTCAATACCAACTAAGCACTACCCTCATGTATGAGATATAAACCAGGGGACCCCAATCAACGATCAGAACACTTGTCATGTCGTGTGAAATTTTCTGCGATATCTCCCTCTCAGCGAAAGGAGCCGAAGATGGGAAAGCGGACACCACGGAATGAGGCGCAGGCGTTTATGGCGAAAGTGGCATGGGCTGCCGTCAGGTGTGAACCTCCCAAAACGAAGCCAGTCGAGCAGTTTGACGTGCATCTCAATTAGATCCAAGGTTTGAAAAAGAAATTGGGTGGCTGAGCGGCGAACCGGTTTGGAACTGCCTCAAGGAAAGCAGGCAACTATGAACCGGTGCAGCAAAACCTCCATACCAAGATTCGGTTAGCTGACGATAAAGTACAATCGTATTTCCAAGGTCAGGAAACCACTCTCGGCTTTCAGCAATAGTGACCTTTGCTGGTATTTCCAAAAATCCAGCCCATCACAGGAGAGGAAAGGGAGTCGACCGATCGTATTGAGGAGCCGTAGGTAAATAGGAAGCTGATTGAAGTACACCTGCCTATGATACCAGGCTATTCAAGGTCTTTGCGGTATAGAAAATCTGATATGCCCATGCTGCCTCGGTGGGGAGAAACTGGAGAGAAACCCATCAAAGAGAATCATTATCACAAGCCGGCGCAACGCAGATCCTGGTCACCATACTGAGTGGCCCCAAGTTCGCACCGGTCTACAAAAAAAATCCGTTCGCCAGTATCGAGCCATGTCATAAGTCGGTTCGTGGGTGTAGGCAAACATACAACGACAAACGCCCTTACAGCGCCATACTCAACGTAGCGCCAATCCATCGCCATCGTGATGAAAATTCCGACCGGCCGAAGCGGCGGGAAGTGGGGCATGAAGCATGCTACAGTCTCCTGCTCGAATCGCAGATCTGGCAAGTCCAGCCATTAGCATCCAACAACCGAAATCTGGCTCAATCAATCAAATGAAGAGTAGGGAACGAACAAATCCACGATTCGAACCACATGATCCTTGTAAGCGAAAACTAGGTTGACACATAGGCCCAGGATATACTGCAACCACTAATCGGACATGCCCAACGAAGAAACGAGTATCCCTAGATCTTCCTGGCAATCTGGTTTATTCCGGTAACTTCGGAAACTCAAACGGAATGGGTTCTCCGGTTAACGCTTTTAGGAAGGCAATAAGATCTGTTTTTTCTTGCGGCGTCAATCCCAGTGGTTTCATCAAGGGACTCAACTGAGGATTGGCATTCCCGCCTTTATCAAAAAAGTCGATCACCTCCTCTAAAGTTTTAAAAGCGCCGTCATGCATATACGGGGCGGTTTCTGTAATGCTTCGGAGCGTCGGAGTTTTAAATGCTCCTTTATCGCGTTCTCGAAGAGTCACATAATACCGGCCCAAATCCTCTTTCATCGGTCCTACTTGCGGAACGCCGAGGTTGTGGAACCGATTATCCGTAAAATTAGAATCGTTGTGACACAGGATGCACCGGCCCTTTCCTTTAAAGAGGGCCATTCCCCGTTGCGCGTCTTCTCCCATTGCTTTGGAATCACCTAAAACAAACTTGTCAAAAGCCGAATTGGTGGAAATAATCGTCCGTTCATAGGCGGCAATGGCTTCCGCGATTCCCTGTAGACTGACACCGGTTCCAAATACTTTCTGGAACTCTTCCTCATAGCCTTTTAATTTAGCAATTTTAGGAACGACACTTTCATGGGTCTCGGCCATTTCAACGGGATTATGAATAGGGCCAATGGCCTGTTCTTCCAAAGAACCGGCTCGACCATCCCAAAATTGAAAGGGATTAAATGCCGTGTTGTACACTGTTGGCGACTGCCGCCCTCCCCGTAACCCTCCAACGCCCACTGAGGTTTGGTTGGGATCGGCAAATCCCGCAACAGGGTTATGACAAAACGCACAAGAGATCGCGTTGTTCTTGGATAACCGCCCATCAAAATATAGCTGTTTTCCCAGAGACAGTTTGGCCGCGTAATTGAGGTTGCCGGGAGGCTGTGGAACAACAGTCGGCAAAGGACCAATGTCGGGAACCGTATGGCCATCAACCGTGATCATTCCCACTGCTGAATGAGGGCTCGTTTCACTCCCTATTCCAGTGGAAGTGACGCTCAGTCCTACCAGGATTGTGCAAAGCACTGTGGTCAGTTCCCTTTTGATTGCTGGCTTCATTCCTTCTTCCCCTCCTGATCAGTTTGATGCCGTTCCGATGTACAAAACCCCTTCAATAATTCAGTTTACCCTGATTGTCCGCATAATAAAAAGACAATTGCCACATAAATACTTAAGAGAGGTGCTCCCACCTGATCTTTTCAGGTAAATTCTTATCCAACAATTGGGCATTGTTGAGAACCTCTGATTTGCCATTCCACCTTCAATTAATTTTGCATGAAGACACGCACGTATCCCATTGATGCGGTAGTTCCACAACTACAACAGA
This sequence comes from Nitrospiraceae bacterium, assembly GCA_003523945.1. Classification (GTDB taxonomy): domain Bacteria; phylum Nitrospirota; class Nitrospiria; order Nitrospirales; family UBA8639; genus Nitrospira_E. Next base: position 5,495 of record DOFS01000230.1, read on the forward strand.
CCCTCAGGCAACACCCAATCGTCCTCCTCACGGCACAGCCGGGTGCCGGCAAAACGACACAAATTCCCCTGGCCCTTCTCCAAGAACCGTGGTTGATTCCAAAAACCATCATCATGCTGGAGCCTCGACGGTTGGCCGCGCGTGCAGCCGCACGCCGCATGTCCGATCTCCTGGGGGAAGCCGTTGGCACCACCGTTGGATATCGAACACGGTTGGATACCAAAATTAGCCCGAACACAAAACTGGAAGTGGTAACCGAAGGCATTCTCACAAGAATGCTTCAACACGATCCATCATTACAGAACTATGGTTTGATCATCTTTGATGAATTCCATGAACGCAGCCTGCAAGCCGATCTGGGTTTGGCCCTATGTCTGGAATCCCAGAAGGTATTTCGAGAGGACCTTCGACTGTTAATCATGTCGGCCACACTCGACATTGCGGCCATTTCGCAACAATTGAGACAGGCTCCAGTGATTACCAGCGAGGGCAAGATGTTTCCCGTCGAAACCCGCTATATTGGAAAGCCAGATGGGAAAAATTTCGCCATGCAGGTGGCACACACCATTTGCCGTCTGTTGAAGACCGAACAGGGTAGTTTTCTAGTCTTTCTTCCTGGAGCCGGAGAAATCCGGCGAGTAGAACGACTCCTGGCCGACCTTCCCCTTGGCCCACACACGCGAATCGCTCCGCTGTATGGTGACCTGTCTCCCCAAGCCCAGGACCAGGCAATCCTGCCACCGCCTGCCGGTTGGCGCAAAGTTGTCCTATCCACCAACATTGCCGAAACCAGTCTGACAATTGAGGGCATTCGTCTCGTCATCGATACCGGTCTTATGCGGGTACCACGTTTTGATCCACGCAGCGGAATGAGCCGGTTGACCACCATCATGGTCTCACAACAATCGGCCGAGCAACGTCGGGGTCGAGCCGGACGCCTTGAACCAGGCCTCTGTGTGCGGTTTTGGTCTGAGGCCGAGCATCGTGCGCTCACACCACGCACCGCACCCGAAATCCTGGATGCCGACCTGACCTCCCTTGCGTTGGACCTGGCTCAATGGGGCATTCGCGATCCTCGGGAATTGCTCTGGCTTGATCTTCCTCCTTCCGGGGCCATGACTCAAGCACGACAGCTCCTTCAATCCCTTGGCGCATTCGATGCCCAAGGCCGCATCACCGATCATGGCCAGAGCCTGGCTGATCTCCCCATGCATCCCCGGCTTGCCCATATGATTCTCAAGGGACAAGAAT
>DOFS01000564.1:0-8682 GCA_003523945.1 Nitrospiraceae bacterium
ATACGGAGTAGAATTTTTTCATGCCCGGAGCTGGGACCAGGCGGAGGAATCGTTTCGAGCATGTCTGCAACTTCGAGGAGAAGATGGTCCCAGTCATTTTTACCTGAGACTCTGCAGTCACTACCGAAACCATCCTCCGTCCCAGGATTGGCAGGGCACCATCATCTTGACCACGAAGTGACCACACTCCGTAACCCATCCTTCAAGATTTTCTTCCACTATCATGTTTGTGATGGATGATCCGCCTTCCCCCTTTAATACGACCGCTTACCTCCTTCCATGGTACACCAAATAATCTGGTCCCTTTCCAGAATACCGTGCGTCGTCGAGAAATTGACATGATCTCGGGAGAGAATGACTTTTACCATTCCCTTCAGAATCATCGCACCAGGTCATCCAGCACAGTACCCGCCAGGAACACGTCCTCCATACTTCCTCGTCCTCCCACAGAGTCCATAGTGAAATCTGACCATCCAGGCCAGGCAACGAGATGATAAATGCAGGTTCAACAGGGAGACACCAGCTCATTGAACCACGATTCTCCACGCTACATCAGCATGATTCAGACAGCCAACCATCTGAACCCGCCTGGTTTTTCCGTCAACCCTCTTGTCTGCTTTCTCTATTGGCGACGGCTGAGACGTTCAATAACAGAGTTGCATTGTCGATGGGCATAAGGGGTTTACCCATGGGCCAGACCAGGCCAATGGCTTTAGCCTTTGGCGAAAAGGGACATAGTCAACATGCCCCCATGTCCCTTCAATCTATTTCTTCTGGGCCTGGAAGAAACATTTCCTCTTTTTATTATTCAATTGATTAGGCTAGAATAATTTCATAACCGAGGTGGAGAGCTAGAAGCATTCACAATGTTCTTAACCAATTTTAATGGAATACCCATTCGAGTTTTCAACCTCATAACCTGAAGGAGAAGCATTATGGCGGAGACAACAGCAGCAATGTTCGGAGGACACAAAACCAACGGCCTGGTTCTAGTCGTGGACGATGAACCCGATGTCCGAAAAGTCGTGAGGATGACTCTGGAAAAGGCCGGATATGATGTTATCGAGGCTGAGGATGGGGAAAAGGCTATTCAGGAAGTGCAGAAAGGCGAAAACCCCTTGATGTTGGACGTCATCATTTCAGATATCCGAATGCCAAAAATTAACGGCGTGGAAGCCATTAATTATTTCCAACAGCAATATCCCCGTGTTCCTCTCATTGTACTCACGGGATTTCCCGACATGGAAATGGCCACCGGATTTCTCAAGAAGGGGATCGTGGATTACCTGGTCAAACCGGTCGAAAAAGAAAAGTTAATTAAATCCGTGGCTACTGCTATGGAAAAACGAGACCTCAATCGTTTGTAGCCTAACAGGACTGATTGTTCAGATTCCCAGATTCTTCTCGCGGGAGTATACCCCATGAAGAAGACTAAAGTATTTCGAGTAAAGCCCTATCCTCGGGATAGGGCTTTATGCCATATGGACCTTGCCGCATGGAAAAGACTCCCATGCTCCCCGCCCGACCCTAGACTCCCATCGATCTTTCTTCCGGCAATCGAGGAATGATTCCATGACGACTGATGAGCCCCCAATTACAATTTCCATTCTCGGGGCAGGCCAGGGGGGAACGGCCATGTTGGAATCCTTCCTCAATTTACCCCATATCCGTCTCTTGGGCATTGCCGACAAAAATCCTCACGCGTTGGGGTTTCGACTTGCCAGGCTTCACAATATCCCGACAACTTCTCATCCCCTGAAGCTTATTCAGGAAGACACGGTGAATTTGATCATCGACGTGACGGGAGATCCAACTCTTCCTCCCTTCATTGCGGAGCACAAACACAGCTCGGCTGAAGTGCTCGGAGGGACGGCCGCCAAAGTTCTCCTAGAGTTGATCCAACATCAAACCTTTATCCAGACACAACTATTTCAATCGGAAAAATTGGCGAGTTTAGGGACCTTTGCTTCAGGGATTGCCCATGACATTAATAACCCTCTCTATATCATTTTGGCCATGGCCGAAGAAATCCGCGAGGAAAACCATCTCGAACGCATTCGAGAGCATGCCACCAGTATTTATGAGGCGGCTCAACGCATTCAAGCCATTTCACGAAACATCACGGACTATGTTCGCACGTCCAGTCATCAGGAACTTGAAAGCATTGACCTCCATGCTAGACTGGAAGAAGCCTTAAGCATTTCCAGATTTGCGACAAAATTCCGGGAAATTACCGTTCAGAAAGATTACCAGAACGGCTTGGCTATACAGGGAAAACCTGAAGAAATTCTCCAGGTATTTATCAACCTGATTACCAATGCCATTCATGCCATGGAAGAAAAAGGCAGCCTCACCATTTCTACCTCACACAGCAATGGCCTGGTTCAGATCGCGATCAGTGATACTGGCTCTGGCATTTCCGCACAAAACCTTCAAAAGATTTTCAATCCCTTCTTTTCAACCAAACCCAAAGGCAAAGGAACAGGCCTCGGACTCTATAACGTCAAAACCATTGTCAAAAAATACCAGGGTGAAATTCAAGTTGAAAGCGAGGAAGGCAAAGGCACCACGTTCCGATTGTCCTTTCCCTCCATTCCGCCTATTTCCCCTTTAAAAGAAATGGTGTCCAGTGAGCAGCCCTGAACCCGTCAAAAGGAAAAAAGGCCTGACCAGAAAACTGGTCTTGTCCATGCTGCTGGTCGGCACACTCCCCTTGGTTATTGGCCTGGTGCTGGCTTTCTACCAGGGTACGCAAGAAATTCGGGAGGTCAATGGATCCAGCTTTGAAGCGCTTGCAACCGAAACAGCCAGGAAAATTGATCTGGTCATAGCGGATGAACTGGCTCGCACAGCCTTACTTTCTACCGATGTTAATATTGTTAAAGAACTCGAACGCAACAGAGATGCCCTGAGTGAGATGAATCCCCAAGAGCGGGCTCTCACCCTTCAGCAAGAACAGAAAGCCTGGAATGCCAAAGCAGCAGGCATGCTTAAAAAAACCCTTGAAGGACCCTTTGCCGACATCCTCCAAAGTCATGTGGGAGGGACCTTCATAGATCCTGGCCATCCGATTCCGGTGATTACCCGATCTGCCACGCGTGGTTTATTTATCACCGATCGCGCAGGTCGGGTCGTCGCGAGCCTGGATTCCGACATTCCCTATCTTCATCATGAAGAAGCTTGGTGGAAAGGCGCTTTCCACAACGGAGTCGGGCAACCATATATGGGCCAGGTCGCGTTTGATTCACACCTAGGAGTCTATACCTTTACTCTCTCGCTACCCATCATGGATAGCTTACGGTATGAAGCCATTGGCGTTTTGCATCGGATCTATGACGCCAAGGAGTTCTTTGCCCCTTCTATCGACATTATTCGATTTGGCAAAACCGGCCATGTCATGCTCATTGACAGCCGGGGCGTCGTCTTGAGCTGCCCGATCCTGCCCACGGGCACTTCAATTAGTGACACCCGGCTCATTCCCCTCGTCACCCCGCTGCATTCGGGATGGACGCTTGCTCCAAGCGATGGGCATGGAGGCACGGAAGCCTCCATCATCGGATTTGCCCCCTTGAGCAATACTCGCCAGATCACGCAAATGTCCACCGGCCAGACCTGGCATATGTTTGTCTGGCAGTCCTCTGAGGAGGTCTTTGCCCCCATAGAGCATTTTTTCAAATGGACGTCGGCCTTCGGATTATTGGGTGTCGCCATGCTCGTCACCTTGGGATATATAGCGGCCAATCGAATTACCGCACCCATTCGTCGCCTTCAGGAAGCTGCCCAACAAATCGGCCGGGGGGAATATCGTGAGCCCATTGAATTGTCCACCGGAGATGAAATTGAGGAATTGGCTGATGAAGTCAATCGCATGAACCAACAACTGGCTTCACAGTTCGCCGGCTTGGAAAGCCAAGTTGAGTTGAAGGCCCAGGAAGTCAAATACCTTGAGGAATCCACGATTAAGATTTTGGATAATGTACCGGATCCGGTTCTTATGATCGGTCCAAACGAACAAATCGAATATTTGAACAAGGCCTCTAGGGAAGCCTTTGCGGTCAACAACGGCGAGATCATCGGCACCCCGTTGTTCCAAATTTTCCCCCTGGATCCCGCCACACAAGACCGGCTCAAACAAGAAATACAGGCTGTCCAGGTGAGAGAGCCTCTCTCTTCAGGGAGCACCCAGGACAATGTCTCCAATACCACTTTGCAAGATCCTTTGAATCCAACAAATTGGGCGCATTCAGGCACCAATCGACAGGAACTCCGAATCAATCAGCGGACATTCCGGTACCGCTGGTTTGGTGTCCAAGCCCGCCCAGGAAGGGGGCCGAGTGCGGGTTTGGTGCTACGAGATACGACGGAAGAAAGTATCCTTCAGGATCGGATCATCCAAGGTGAAAAACTTGCAAGTTTGGGGGTTATGAGTGCTGGGATTGGCCATGAGCTGAATAATCCCTTAGTCGGAGTCATTGGGTTGGGTGAAGCGATACAAGAGGAGACAGACCCTGAGCAGATCAAAGAATATGCCAGGGGCATCGTTCAGCACGGAAAGCGTATGGCTTCCGTCGTTCGAGACTTTACCGGTCAGTCCGGAAAACAATTGCCTGAAGGGCAAACGGCTATTAACCTCAATGAACTATTGGAACAATCATTGTCGACCGTCAAGGGTATCTTCCCATCCGTTCCCGTGGAAATACAGACGCACTTCGGACCCATCCCTCCCATACAAGGAAAAGTGTTGGAACTCAGTCAGACCTTTATCAACATCCTGACCAATGCTTTTCAAGCCATGAAACAAGGAGGGAAGCTGGATATTTCGACCGAAAAGTCAGGGGAAGAATTGGAAATACGGTTTAGGGACACTGGGACTGGTATCTCCCCAACTCATCTGCCAAGAGTTTTTGATCCTTTTTTTACCACGAAGGGGCAGGGAGAAGGATCGGGCCTTGGACTTACCGTGGCCTATCGGATTATCAACAAATTAGGCGGACACATTCGAATGGAAAGTGAAGGGAACAAGGGGACGACGTGCTTGATCACCTTACCGGTCACAAATGCTCCCCTGGCAAGGGAAAGGAGTTCAACATCATGACAAACTTACGATATATCAGAAACGGCTTACCTATATTATTTCTTACGACCATCCTCATTGGAATAGGCGTTTCATCCTCTCTTCAGGCCGGTGAATCCAACGCCATGAAAAATCTGTCACCGGAGAAGGTTGCGGACTTCATCCATGCCATCGTAGAGGCGGACCGCCATGTCTACACGACCCATATCGTTGAGAGAATGCAGGAACAAGGCGTCGTGATGGCGCGAGAAGATTGGGAAAACAAAAGTGCCATTCCCCTTCCTGCACAGTTTCTCCATATTTCCAGTAAATTGGTCGCGGAATCAGGGCATGGCATACGATTCCGGTTAATTAGTCTGTGGCCAATTTATCGAAGGAATGGACCCGCCACAGGTTTCGAACGACAGGCCTTGGAAAAACTTTCATTGGATACCAATACGCCCCAACGTGGAATCGTCTCGACCGGAAAAAAGCGCCTATTTCAGGCCATTTATGCCGACACAGCGGTTAACGACACCTGTATTACCTGCCATAATGCTCACCCCTTAAGTCCCAAGCGTGACTTTAGAAAGGGCGACCTCATGGGAGCTATTGTCGTCACCATTCCCTTAGAGGATTAGGGTCCGGCACACCTGCTGCAACAGGCTCTATTTTTAGGGCATCCAATAGTACGCGTCCTCTTTCATAGGATTTTTTTTCATCTCCCGTGACGACAGGGAATAAGCAGGAAGCATGGCACGAGTTCTCCTTTTCCAAATTTTGGTAGGATTTGCCCTTACCGTTCCAGCGTGGAGTGGTGGCGATCAAACCTTCGCTTCTCCATCTACCTCCATGGTGCTTGAGAACATCCTCCGGGATATTGGCGAACTGAGTCATCCAAGGTTTCAGGGTCGTCAGGCCGGCACGGATGGTGGCCTGCAATCGGCTAACTACCTGGTAGATCGGTTCCGATCTCTCGGCTTACAACCGGTCAACGGGATTTCGGAACAAGGCCGTGATGTCCCTTGGTTACAACAACAGCCCATGACCGCAGTTCAGTTGCTGGAGCCAGCAATTATCTCCCTTTCCCTGGTTGACTCGAACCTGTCCATGACGATGTCCCTCGTCCCAGGGCAAGACGCTCTTCCGATCTTGGATTCTCCCGCAACCAGAGCTACAGCCCGGGCCGTCTTTGTGGGATATGGCATTGTCGACCCAGCCCGCGGAATTGATGAGTACCAGGGAGTAGACGTCCATAATCGTATCGTCCTATTTCTCAGGGGAAAACCCCCTTCATACTCTGGGTGGATGACCCATGAAGAAAAAGCGGCAATGGCCAAAGAAAGGGGGGCGGTAGGCTATCTGACGGTAACCGGTCCACTCCTCAATCAATATGAGGCTCGCAAAGGTCTGGAGCAACTTCCTCTGGCTCTCTATGGAGGAACCCCCCATATCCGTCCCATCCCTGGGGCCTGGATACATGGGAGACGTCTTGATCAGCTCTTGAAATCAACCAATGATTCACTCGAAGCTCTGCAACAAGCGGCCAACAATACCGGGAAATTTCGGGGCAGGCCCCTCCCATTTTTGGCCCAGTTTCAGTGGGAAAGCCACAGCCTGGCCGGGACGCTGACGAATGTCATCGGCATGTTGCCGGGTCGCGACCCTGAACTACGAAACGAAATCATTCTTATCGGCGGGCATCGGGACCATTTTGGACGGCAAGGCGGTTTGCTTTTTTCCGGAGCCGATGACAACGCATCCGGCACAGCAGTAATGTTGGAACTGGCCAGAATGCTCTCCAAAAGCACCACCTCACCAAAACGGACCATTCTCTTCGTGTCCTTTGACGGGGAAGAACGAGGCCTCTTAGGCTCGACCCATTATGTCAACTATCCGGCCGTTCCATTGGACCAAACCGTTGCCATGCTCAACTTAGATCATCTGGGGGTGGGGAATGGGAAACTGACGGTTGGAGTTACTCGAATGAATAAAGCTTTGGCCCAACAAGCCGCAGACCAGACAGGATTTTCCGACAAGATCCAATTGTATGGATATTTCCCTGGGGGAGACCATGCTCCCTTTTATGATGTGGGGGTACCTACCGTTACCGTCGTCAGTAGTGGCACGCACCCCCATTTCCATCAACCGTCTGATACGGTGGAATCCATTCAACCTGAAAGCCTGAAAACTGCTACCAAATTCCTCTTTTCACTCATGGTTCTGTTAGCCGACCACCCTTGACCAGCCTATCATCTTGAACCAAAGGGGAAGGATCTGTGCCCCGGTTTGAGGATGCCCCTGAGCTACAAACCCTTCGGGGAATGTGTCAGAAGATTTTCAAATAGTTCCGGCATGGCATGGTCGCCTCTGAGCTTATGCTCTTCCTTGATCATTCAGATACCCTCAACCCTTATCTGTCAGAGAAGGGGGGGAGGATTTTTACCGCTCATCTCTCCCTGTCCTCCTAATCTTTTTCTTGTTTCACTTTTTCGACGGTCTTTTCTTTGATCACTTCAATTTCCAAAATGATTTTGACCTCGTCACCCACGAGCATGCCGCCACTATCCAATAATTTGCTGAATTTCATGCCAAAATCTTTTCGGTTCACCTTACCCGAAGCCGTAAAACCGGCCCGTGTATTACCCCAAGGGTCCTCAGCGACCCCATTAAACGTTCCGACCAACGTGATCTCTTTGGTGACTCCCAAAAGGGTCAAGTCACCCACAGCGGTGTATTCGTCTCCGGTTTTTTTATAACTTTTCATGGTATAGGTCATGGTCGGAAATTTTTGGACGTCAAAAAAGTCAGGACTTCGTAGATGCTCATCCCGTTTCTGATGGTCGGTCGTGACCGAGGCGGTTTGGATCACCGCTTCAATGGTTTTAAATTCTTTAGCCTCCGGATCCATCTCCACCACTCCTGTATACTCGGTAAACTTGCCGTTGGTTTTGGACACCACCATATGAGCGACCTGGAATCCAACTCTGGAATGATCATGATCCAGCTTCCATTTGGCCATCTCCGCGAAGGAAGCGGTGGCATACCCCACACCAATCGTGAGTACCATTGAAACCAGAAACCCGATTTTCGAAACCTTACGCATCAGATAACCTCCTAATGAAAGTGGTAAACATACAGCCTGGTTACTCGTCATTACTCACAATTGACACATTCCCCTTCCATTTTAGGCACATACGACAGCCTACCCTATGGACGATTTGGAGATGCCAACGGGCAGCCGACGCAGCCACTCGTCAATCATTGGGACCACCCCCCCTGTGGATTGATACCCATGGGTAAAGGTAATGCGGTCATGCCCATATTGGCCCAGCAGCGTTGGGAAACCACTCACTCCCAATTGACGGGCCCGATCAAATTCCCCCCAGACCGATTGTTTGATCGCAGAATTCTTGAACCCTGCCAGGAACCTGCCCCGGTCAATATTCTGAGAACCAGCAAGATCCGCAAGGACCTTTTCGCGGGTGACGTCTTCGTTCCTCACATAAAATGCCTCCTGCACAGACTTTAAAAAGGGAAACTCCTTATCCGGAGCCAATTGCCGAACCACTATCAGCGCTCGGGATGGCGGTTCCGTGTCGTAGATGAAGGAAGGCTCCGGCTGAAAA
>DOFS01000564.1:8861-11561 GCA_003523945.1 Nitrospiraceae bacterium
CGCCTCCGCTCATCAAACCGTTCCGTATTGCCAGGGCGCAAGCCACCCAACAATACTTCGATCGTGACACGATCCTGAAATTGTCGAACGATTTCCTCAATGACCGGTGAAAATCCCCAGCACCACGAACACATGGGATCAACCACATAGATGAGCGATTTTTCCATCACCCCCACCACCCGATGCCCTCCATTGCCTGTTCGGACAGATCTAACCCTTTTATAACCGTCTACCAAATCAAAATTCCCCAACACAAGGGATCCATGTCACTCAGAAATGCTCCCTCAACGTTTTTCTAGATTTCAACCACCTTCACGACTGGCCACACATCACTCGAATCTTAACAAACCTGCCATTGTGTTCTGTGGAAATCCGGCATACCTGAGCCCATCATAACCAAATCTTTACACTTTAAAAACCAATGGATCATAATAAACTTCTTATCGGGGAGACGCTATGTCTGGATCCCATGACGTTCCGTTCACGAACCTCAACGAAGAGGCCGCACTCCGAACTATTCTGGAGGGAACGGCCACCGTCACGGGGGAACGATTCTTTGAAGCCCTTGTGGAAAATTTGGCCAAAGCCCTTCATACCCATGCCGCCTGGGTCACGGAATATTTCCCTGATTCCCGCCGATTAAAAGCCCTGGCGTTTTATTTAGGTGGCACGTTCCTCAAAAATTGGGAAATGGATATTGCTGGTACCCCGTGCGAGCACGTCATCGAGCAGGCCCGACTCATTCATTTTCCAGACAACTTATTGAATTTCTTTCCCATTGATCCGGATATCATCGGCCTCAAGGCAGCCAGTTATATGGGTCTCCCACTTATCGATTCGGTCGGAAATATTCTTGGCCATTTGGCGGTCATGGATACCAGACCCATGCCAGCCGAACCGCGGGTGCAGACAATTGTTCGAATTTTTGCATCAAGGGCTAGCGCCGAACTTCAACGCCTCCAAGCAGAATCCGCTACCCGGGAACGGGAACAAAAGTTGCGCCGACTGGTAGACAGCGCGATGGATGCAATTATTGAATTAGATGAAGATCTTCGAGTCACCCGAATCAATCCGGCCGCCGAGAAGGTGTTTCAATGTAAAGCCACCCATTTTTTTGGTAAGAACTTTTCTCACTCTCTTGCCCAGAATGACCCTGAAAAATTAAAAAATCTCATCCAAGAGCTGAACACGAAGCCTGCCGGCCAGCGATCCCTCTGGATTCCAGGTGGCCTCAAAGCCCTACGAACAGACAATACAGAATTTCCTGCCGAAGCCACGCTATCCCAATTTCAGATGAATGGAAAAGCCTTTTTCACCCTCATTCTACGCAATGTGAACGAACGCTTAGAAGCGGAACAAAAAATCCGGTCACTGACACTTGAGAAGGAAATCCTCAAGGAGGAATTACACCAGCTGCAACATTTTGGCCAAATTCTTGGAAATAGTCCTGCCTTGGTAAACGTTCTCCGCGACATGCAACAAGTAGCGGACACCGAAACCACCGTGCTTATTCTTGGGGAAACCGGAACGGGGAAGGAGGTAATGGCCCGTACCATTCACGCCAACAGCCGGAGGCGCGATAACTCTTTTGTGAAAGTGAATTGCGCGGCGATTCCTGCCACATTAATCGAAAGCGAGTTTTTTGGACATGAACAGGGAGCCTTTACCGGCGCCATGAAAAAGCGGGAGGGGCGTTTTTCGCTAGCCGACGGAGGAACTATTTTTCTGGATGAAATCGGAGATTTACCTCTTGACCTTCAGGGTAAACTGTTGCGGGTTCTCCAGGAAGGGGAGTTCGAACCTGTCGGCAGTTCCCGCACCAAAAAGGTCAACACACGGGTCCTTGCTGCCACCAATCGCGATTTACAAAAAGAAGTCCAGGCAAGAAACTTCCGTGAAGATCTCTATTATCGCCTCAATGTCTTCCCTATACATCTGCCACCACTAAGGGAGCGTGGGCAGGATGTCGCCCTGCTGGCCGAAATATTTGTCCGGCATTTTGCCCGACGAATGGGTCGGACCGTAGCTCCACTCTCCCCTGATGCGCTCAGACAACTCACATCCTATCAGTGGCCGGGAAATGTCCGGGAATTGGAAAACGTCATTGAACGGGCCGTCATTACTGCCCAAAATGGCCAATTAAACTTTGATCGTGCCATCCCCGGTGTTAAAGAAAAATCATCTGCCACTCACGAAAGTCTCAAACAGGAGTCCACCACTTGCATTCGAACCATTCAAGAAATTCAAGATCTTGAGCGTCAAAATATTTTGCTGGCCCTGGAACAGAGCGGTTGGAAAGTATCCGGGGAAAAGGGGGCCGCGAGGCTGCTGGGCATGAACGCTTCAACTCTCGCATCCCGTATGAAAGCCCTGGGCATTAATCGCACAAAATAATTTCTCCCCGTTCTTACCCCTACTTTTTTCAATTCGACTCCTCCTCTCTTTCACCATAGCAACATTTCATAAGTTGAGGTTTACTTGCGAACTTTCGCAAATTCGTCTTATGAAATTTCGAAATTCAGCAAATTTCATAAGTAAATTTCACGTCTGTCGATTTCATAAGAAATTGTTTTTGCGGATTTTTCAAAGAATTTTAGCTTGGCACATCACCTGCAAAATAGATCAGGCACGGAAAACCTCACATATGGAATAGGTTCTCAATGAGGAGGTAGGAACAAAATGACGAGTCAGGATGAGCGA
>DOFS01000564.1:11704-16456 GCA_003523945.1 Nitrospiraceae bacterium
ACCTTCAGGATATATGCCATCAGATGGATCAACTCGTTTCTCACATGTTGTTTCACACCCAACCAGGAGGATGTGCCATGTCATCAGTTACCACACCATCAATCAATGGGATTAACGTCGAACAATTGGGGGCCAATATCAGTTCCATTCAAGACAACACGGAGTTGGCAAAGTTTCCATTCCGTGCCACCAACACCTGGATCCATGGGGGCCGCAATCGAACGACCATCAGAGAATTTTACGGGCTGGGAAAAGAAGATACCCTCAAAACCGAACATTTCACCAAAGCCTTCGATTCCTGATGTAAGACGGAAGACATCCGCCTTTTAGCGGACAAATACAAAGGAGTCAGAATCATGAAACGGATCGCGTTCTTTCTCTATGGCACTCTCTGCTACCTGTTTTTTTTAGGAATCTTTTTGTATGCGGTGGGGTTTTTGGGAAACTTTGGCGTTCCCAATAGCATTGATGGTCAGCCCCTGGCTTCCACCTGGAAAGCCTTGGCCATCAACACCCTCCTCCTGACACTCTTTGCCGTCCAGCACAGTGTTATGGCTCGACAGGGATTTAAACAATGGTGGACCCAATATATTCCCAAACCACTTGAACGAAGCACCTATGTATTATTTACCAATATCGCTTTGGCACTTTTGTTTTTCGGTTGGCAGCCGATGGGAGGAAACATCTGGCAAGTTCAGACCCTCATTGGACAGGTCATCCTGTATGGGCTATTTGCCGTAGGATGGGTCCTGGTCCTTACCGCCACCTTCATGATCAATCATTTTGATTTATTCGGAATGCGGCAGGTCTGGTTGTATTTGCGAAAACGTGCGTACACTCCGTTACCCTTCAAAATACCCGCCCTATACCGGTATGTCCGCCACCCTCTCTATGTTGGTTGGTTCTTGGCCTTCTGGGCTACTCCCACTATGACATTGGCCCACTTCATGTTTGCGCTCACCACAACGGCATATATTTTGATGGCCATCCAATGGGAAGAGAAAGATTTGGTGGAAATTCACGGACAAGAATACCAAGACTATCAACGACGGGTTCCCATGCTCATCCCCCGCCTTTCTAAAGATAACCTCGTGAGCAATACACAAACCGCAACAACGGGAACTTCTTAACGGTCTGAAGGATGGGTTCGGCTGCGTGGCATGGCCACGCAGCCGGGTTTCAACCTTTTTGTCAGAGAAAGGAAGGTGCCCATGAATACATTGAAAACAGAAAAAATCTTCATTCCTCATCCAGAAACAACACGAATGAAAAATTTTGGATGGTATGGTGTCGCATTTTTCTTTATCAAAGGAGTTTTGTGGTTTATCACGCCTTTCATCATTTATGTGATCAACTAACATCTTTGCCTTTACCAAGGCTGTCGACTTATAGGCACAATGAGAAAAATTCCACACACAGGAGCTGTCCCCCCTCTGGCCCTGAAGCTTTAGGGTATCCAGAATACCGCAAGCCAGATTGTGTCTTGTTGGGGGTCCGTCCATTCCACCCGATGCCTGGTATGTGCAGGAAGATGCAGACTATCGCCTGGCCCCAGTCTGATGGTCGATCCCCTCTCAATTTTGATCGTGGCTTTTCCTTTCAGGACCACGACCCACTCATGCTCTTCCTGGTCGTACCAAAATTCTGGTGGAGACGACTGACCCCGCGACACAATACGTTCAATTCGTATTGAACGATCTCTCAACATTGCAATTGTCAATTCGTGATCAAGATGTTCAGGAATATTGGCAAACAGGTTTTGAGACACTTCCATTCCCTGCACCTCCCTTAACGAATTGGTCATACATGTCCACAGAATCCCTTTGCCTCATCACATCCCCTTCTGTCCCTGATTGACGGGCATAGGCGGATTGACCAAGACCATGGCGATTCGGAAAAATTCAGGAATCAGACATTTCAGGCAGGAACAACCGGAGGGTCGACGTCCAGGTAGAGAAAAAAAGAAGATCCAGGCAGAAGAGCCGGACAGATTGGCGAAAGTCAAAAGATGGTAAAAAGAGGGACCGACTAAACAGACTTATCAGAAAGGCCAGGCCCTCTTCTCATCATTTTTTGTTTCTCCAACTGAAGCTTCCTTGCCAAATTGGCTAGGACACCTTACTTCACGACAAAATGCCCACGCCGGTTTTCTTTCCAGCACGCTTCATTATGATCGGTGCAGAATGGCTTCTCTTTTCCATAACTCACAACTTGAAGCTTCTCGTCCGGGACCCCTAAATAGACTAAATATTCCTTCACCGCATTCGCTCGTCGCTCTCCAAGCACCATATTATAACTTTCCGTGCCACGCTGATCACAATGCCCTTCTATTACAATTTTGTTGTCCGATAAGCCCGCGACAAGAGTTTGAGCATTCTCTCGCAGGACAGAGACCGCATCGTTCCGAATGGAAAATCGGTCATAATCGAAATAAACATCTCCGAGGGTCTTGAAGAGATCTTCAGCCCTCTCCTCAACCGTTTCTGGCGAAGATGGAACAACTTTCGCCATTTGAACCGGCTCCTCCGGTTTTGGAGCTTGGGGAACCGGTTTGACAGGCTCGGGCTCCACTCGAGCGATCATTTCTTCCGGCGGAGTGGCATCTCCCCGAATTGTCGGGCGTACCGGCATTTCCGGTTCAAATGAAATCGGTGGAATCCCAAGTACTGATGGCGACTCTTGAGGAGGCATATGACTTGGAGTGCTCGCAATAGCCGAAGGCGAGGGAGCCACGGACTCTTCCATCTTGGGAGTGCCAAGAGGGGCAGAAAATCCTTGATCGACCACTCCGGTCCGGGGTGTAGCAAAAATCTCAGTAGGAGCTGAATCACGAATAACAGGGCGTACTGGTTCTTCAACAGGGATGTCTAACCGTGACATTTCTTTGCTGGGGATGGCTGTTTGTGAAATTTCTTTAATTGGTTCATCCGGAACAACCACCTCGGTAGCCAGCTCGACAGGTTCACTCGCTGCCACTTGAGGCTTGGAAGAGGAGAGAGTTCCACTGGTAATTGTGGTTTGTAATTTCGAACTACATCCGGCCACGAGGAGAATGAGGCATCCCCCCAGTAGACAAAATTTTCTTGCTCTCATTGCATTCGAAAAAGACAGTACTTCGGTCATGTTTTACCTCCACCATTTCTTTACTTGACTCACGGACAGATTCTTATACAACATACAACCCCTTCAATGGGCTACTTCGTTGCCTTTTGACATTAGTTCTTCAAGCAAGCCCTCCGCTGTTCTAATCTCACCCATTCTCCAACTGTAAGCAGCCTTTTCAAATGAAGTCAAGAATCCCAATGAATAAGCCTGCGTTCTACTTTAAGTAATGCCTTCTGCAGGAATCAAGGTCAAGGGTTCAACAACAAATCTGCATAAATTTTGGGTGTGAGACTACCACTGTTCCGCTTATTTGCACCTTTGAAAAGAGCGATCGAGGCCAAACATTCTTCATCTTGTAATCCGCCAGCCTGAACATGATCTACCATGGATCTCGAATATCTCCACATGTTGCATCACCCTCGTGCCTTCCTCACCTGAAACTCTCATTTCAAGTGACATAGAGGATGACCCAACGGGAACTCCAAACCGTTTTTATCCGGAATTGAGCCGATTCCGGGCTTGACCACCCCAAGGGCCGCAAGACCAGCAAGAGCAATCCTCACACATCAGGAGTTTTGCTTGCCTCCGAGTCATTACCTGTCATGCCCTTCAAAATTAGGTTTTCGCCTTCTACCTACAGAACAACGAGGCCTTACTCACATCAATACCAGCCACTTTCTGAGAGGTTCCGGAAATGGTGAATGCCATAGTGAGGGTATTTCGTAGCAAATCAACCAAAAGAAAGGAACAGGAAATTTCATTTTATGACCAAGATTACCCCTGTCCTGCTTATTCCAGCCTCTAACCATGCCCTGTAATGATCAATACTCAAGGTTTATGACAGCCTCATCGAACATATTCCTGATTCAATCGAAGGATAGGCATCCCTCCGTCGATGAATGGGGTAGAGTCTGGAGCTCTGGCTCTGGTCCTTCTTTTTCGCATCCTCCAGTAACCACCTGAAGGAAGTCGCTTGCCCCTGTAGGGTTTCACCTGCACGACTTATCACAAAATTGGTGTGCACCACCGCCACAACTATTTGAAAAACTTTGAATTTTATTTGCAAATATTAGTGGAACACCCCTTGCATTCTAATCCAAGAAAAGCCCTAATTTCCTGTTTTGGGTGTAGCCATTTTATTCAATGATGCCGGCATACAGCCGGCACAATAAGGTGGAAATCCCGAGTTAGGAATGTCCTAGTTAAGAGGACCTATGGCAACACTGGCTTTGAGCGCTATTGCATGAGCCCCGGCGGAGGGACTGGTTTCAGGGGAATTACGATTCCGACCGCACCCGGAATCTGGTCACCCCATCAGCCACCTTCTCAAAAGTCCCTCCGCCACCTTTTGAGAAAGAACACGACACCATTAGATGTGAAATATCATGAAAATTTTAGGCGTTTATCAGAATTCACCGAAACACGATCCTCCCAAGCCTCCCATCAAAGAGCGGATCTTATTAGTAGACGATGATCGGCATCATCGAGCCTGCCTGAAAGAATTTTTAGAACTTCGAGGATATGTGTGCTCAGAAGCAGGCAATGGCATGGAAGGGCTTGAAATCATTCAGAAAGACTCAGTCTCCATCATCATTACCGACAATAATATGCCGCAGATGGATGGACTTGATTTCATTGAACAAGTCA
>DOFS01000257.1:0-302 GCA_003523945.1 Nitrospiraceae bacterium
CGCTCTCCATTCACATACCAGGTATGGAGTGTATGCTGGGCAGACTGATCACCGGCCAAGGCCTGGTCGATCACCCATGCAACAACGGGTTCACTCGGATTCAGGTGGTCCCTGGTCCCTTCATCATTGGCCACCTGAGTGGACATGCGATGGGGAGGAGCCAACCGGTGCAGATCTTCTCGAATAAGTCCAAAGCCGGTTAACACCTCCTGCCGGTCACCGGGCGAAAAGAGGTGTCGATGCAGGCCGCGACGGAATTGTGAGAGCTGTTCTCTGGCGGTCTGCGTGAGCGAATCGGCCAT
>DOFS01000257.1:422-573 GCA_003523945.1 Nitrospiraceae bacterium
GTGGCCCGGCTACTCCGAAACCACCATAACATCGCCATAGGGATGTTACGATCCACGCCACTGCCATTGGCATACATCGAAGCCAACAGACTTTGGGCTTCGCCCGATCCGCCTTCCGCCGCCAAACGGAGCGGCTCGACCGCTTCACCGG
>DOFS01000257.1:690-1787 GCA_003523945.1 Nitrospiraceae bacterium
GTCCGGTTCTGAGCACGAAGCACGACTCCCAAATGAAACCATGCATCGACCAATTGAGGCTCAACCTCGACCGCTCGTTGAAAGGCGGCAACAGCCTGAGACAATTTCCCGGCTTCAGCCCGGGCTTTGCCAATGGCAAAATGGAGGTGTGCCCAGGCCGGTTGCAACCGAGCAGCGGATTCCAGGGCGACCAGGGCCTTTTCCCATTGTCGGGTCGCCAGAAGCGCTGAGCCCAACTGAGACCACCCCGGAGCCCATTCAGGACGTTGGTCAGTCACCACATCAAATTCAACCGCCGCCTCGTCGATTAGTCCCATGGCAGCCATGGCGACTCCCAGATTGTAATGGAGCCATACTCCATCTTTGGCAAAGGGATCCCGGCGTAATGCCTCACGCCAGAGCGAGGCGGCCTGCGCCCAATTTCCCTGACGACTCCACACAACACCAAGCAGCAATCTCGCTGGAGTCAATCGGAGATCAAGAGAAATGGCCCTTTCCAGTGAAGGAACACTGGCTGACTCGTCTCCCTTCGCAAACAATGCCACACCGACATTATAATGCGCGGCCACAAGGTCAGGTTGAAGTGTCAACGCCTGCCGGGAATGTTCAATCGCCTCTTGATAATTTCCTTCCTGCAAACGAAGTAATCCCAAATTGGCATGGACCTTGGGAAGATCGGGCTCCAAAGCTAGGGCTTTCCTCCAGGCCTGCTCGGCCAGAATATTTTCATGCGTTGCATAGTAGGCCAATCCCAAGGCTTCATAGGCGTGCGCCCACTTAGACGCATCGTGAAGGGTCGCTTGAAAATGAGCCACAGCTTGCACAGGATCTCCTGCAGCCAAATACCCCAATCCCAACGCATAACGGGCTTCGAAAAAATCAGGCTGAAGACGAAGGGCCGCCCGCCATTGCGCCAGCGCTTGCGCAAGCCGACCATCTCGCACCAGGGAAATACCATAGTTATACGAAACCAGGGCTGACAGGTGATACCGCAAGGAGGCCGTGTGAAAATCCAACCGCTCCGCTTGCGACCAGGCCGCAATGGCCCCGGTTAAATCCCCCGTTTTGGCCAGGGCCACCCCAAGATTATGATAGGC
>DOFS01000257.1:1975-4816 GCA_003523945.1 Nitrospiraceae bacterium
TCCAGTTCATTCGTGAGAAAAAAATCAATCCCTAACTGTAAATGTTCTTCGGCGGAATCCTGAATGGGAGATAAATCCGCTTGGGAATCACCAGTCACCTCTGCAGAGGAGGGGGAAACGATTAGAAGCCCCAGCGAGAGGGAAACTCCCAACATCGCCGCCCAGACCGTCAAGTAGGCAGGTACCCCTCGATTTACCATCAGTAAAAATTTAGCCATTAGAGATGGGTAAGGTTCAAGAAGACACACGACACCCTCATAAACACCAAGTTCAATGTATTAAGAAATTAAGGAAAATGGAAGGGCAAACAGGGATGTCAGGCCTTCACCGCCATCCCCTGGGAGAAATAGGCGAAAGGCTTCGGAACGCCGGGAAGATAAAAGTTTTCGAGTGCGGTAACCGTCCAACCCTCCGCCTGAATCATCTGAACCATTGGACGGTTTAAATGACAGCCATCGCCAAAGTGTTTCCACACCGGCGTGAGACCATCCTGCCACCGGCGAACCGAACGATCCGGACTTTGCCCATGCTCTAAAAACAACAACTGCCCCCCCGGTCTCACGACCCGGAGCAATTCCTGCAGAGCCTTCGAAAGCAGAGAAACACTGCATAGAGTCATCGTGCTCACAATGGTATCGAAAAAAGCTGAGGGAAAGGGGAGGTCTTCCGCAGCAGCAAGGGCCAGGTGAACGGGAGTCACTTCCTCCGTCAGATGCGAGCAGGCCAACGGGATCATTCCGGAATTGGGATCAATCGCTGTTAAAGAATCGATGTGAGAAGGATAGAAAGGGAAGTTGGCTCCGGTCCCAAACCCGATCTCCAGAACCAACCCTGACGCCTGCGAGACTAAGGACTGCCGCAGGGGGATAAAGCCCGCTTGACCCATACTCCAATGAACGAGCCTGGGAAACACTCGTCGTGCATACCACCCGCGTTTCATGGATACCCTTTAGGCTCAGCTATATATAGAAAAGGTTCTGGCTTTATTTGGATATAACTAGGCCACGCCAGCCAAATCTGAAGGATGGCTCAAAAACACGCATCAAGCAAGTCCGGAATTGTCTGGGGAATTCCTTAAAAGGGCAACAATTGTTGAACGGGCCAAATGCTCAAAGCAGTTCAGAAGCAAGTGCGAAGAGTCAAAAGGCCGCATAGGGCATTTTCACCTCCTCTTCCTCTAGCCAGGGGAATAATCGTATAGAACAAAAAAGGTGTCCGGGGAAATTTGGATAATACGATAAGGAGGGAATTGGTGCCGAAGGCGGGACTTGAACCCGCATGGGTTTCCCCACACGCCCCTCAAACGTGCGTGTCTGCCATTCCACCACTTCGGCACGAAGTAGGCAGATTATGAAACCTCTTGATGTCCTTGTCAACGAGTTGAGCGCGGAGTAGAATCGCGAGCATTCCTAGTTCATTTGACCGTTTGACCGTTCGAACTGTGGCTCACCATGACCCGCGCGACCTCTTCGCCTGCACCCCTGACTTATTCCCAACACTGGATCGGTGCATTTTTCGATGTGGACAACACGTTGATTCCCGGTGCATCGATTGAAATCGGGTTTTTCCGTTATCTCTGGCAAGACGGCGTCGTGGGTTGGCCCGAACTGTGGCACAGCCTGGAATATGCCATTCGGCAGATGCCTCCCATTTCCTTCAGCCCCCTGCGAAGGAGGAAGCTCTATCTGATGGGGCATGATGTCTCCCTCATTGAGCAGTTGGCCAGCGAGTACGTGGAGTTATTTGTTGTTCCACGAGTCTCGGCCAGGGCTTTGAACCGGTTATCCCGTCATCGGGATGCGGGACATGTCGTGGCCTTCGTGAGCGGATCACCGGAGTTTTTGGTGAAACCACTGGCCGAGGCCCTTGGAGTCTCATTAGTATTCGGCGCGAGACCGGAATCCCAGGAAGGACTCTATACGGGAAAGGTGTTTGCTCCGCTGCCCTATGGTGTGGGAAAAGGCCGGTATGTGGAGCGCCTGGCCGCCCGCTTCAATCTGGACTTGAGCCGAAGTTATGCCTATGGCGATAGCCCTGGGGATTTCCATGCACTCCAACTGGTTGGCCATCCCTTTGTCGTGAATCCCATTCGCGGCATGGCTCGTATTGCCCGCGAACGGGGTTGGCCAATTACACAATGGGCTTAGGAGTCGGCCATCCGGCATGAAATCAACCTGCTTGCTTGCGCCAAATTGACCGCTTCCGCGGTCCTTTTCATCGAATAGCCCCCTATTCGCACCAAATGATCGAAAATATCACTCAACCCGATCCAACCTTGTCACGATTACTCATCTCCGGCAGCCACCTAGCGCACCCTTTACTATCCCCTCCCCCTCACCCCATATTTTGAGTACAATGTCATCTGATGCGTGCCGGAGTTAAAAGTGTTTATGACCACTTTGCCTTCCTTAAAGATCACCGAAATTTTTCATAGCCTTCAAGGGGAATCCACCCGTGTGGGACAACCGTGCGTGTTTGTCCGGTTAACGGGTTGTCCTCTTCGTTGCACCTGGTGTGACACGGAATATGCCTTTTATGGTGGAAATACCATGCCGATTGAGACAATTCTGGCGCAGGTACAATCATATGGTTGTCCGCTTGTCGAAGTGACCGGCGGTGAACCATTGCATCAACCTGGCTCTCTGGTATTGTTAACCCAACTCTGCGAGGCTGGACTTCATGTGATGCTGGAAACCAGCGGGGCGTTTGATATTGCCAACGTGGATGAGCGGGTTTCGATCATTCTGGATGTGAAATGTCCGGGTAGTGGAATGACCGACCGGATGCAGTGGGATACCCTTAGGCATTTGTCCGGAAAGGACGAAGTGAAGTTTGTTTTGA
>DOFS01000223.1 GCA_003523945.1 Nitrospiraceae bacterium
TGCACTTTGCCTACGGCCTGTCCGGTCCTTCACAAGGACATTTCTACGTGGACCCGAATACCCATCGGGTCAAACAAGCCCGCAATGCGTATGAGCGCCCTCAAGTCCATGCCTGTTTTATCCAATCGATTTCTGATGATTTGGTCAATGAAGGCGGGATTATGGATCTGTGGGTTCGGGAAGCCCGTCTGTTTAAATACGGGTCTGGAACCGGCACCAATTTTTCCAAGTTACGCGCCGATGGAGAATCATTGTCCGGAGGCGGTCGCTCATCAGGACTTATGTCCTTTCTCAAAATCGGTGACCGCGCTGCTGGTGCGATTAAATCGGGAGGTACAACCCGCCGTGCCGCCAAAATGGTATGCCTGGATTTGGATCACCCCGACATTGAAGAATTCATTGATTGGAAAGTCATTGAAGAACAAAAAGTGGCGGCCATGGTCACCGGATCAAAAGCCTGCGCGCGCCATCTGAATGCCATTTTAAAGGCCTGTCATGTCACTCGTCAGGATGGGAGCACACAGGTCGATACGAATCCCCGGGACAATCATTCATTACGTGACGCAATCCAAGCCGCGCGGGAAGCCGCCGTGCCAGAACCCTATATTCACCGGATGTTCAGCTACGCCCATGAAGGATTTACCCATTTTGTATTCCATGAATATGACACGAATTGGGATAGCAAAGCCTATCAGACGGTCTCCGGGCAAAACTCAAATAATAGCATCAGAATTCCCAATGAATTTTTTGCCACCCTTCAGGCAGGCGGTGACTGGAAATTAACACGACGCACCGACGGGGCGGTCTGTAAAACCATGCCGGCGAAAGAATTATGGGATCGAATCGCCTGGGCGGCTTGGATCTGCGCAGATCCCGGAGTCCAATTTGACACGACCATTAACGAATGGCACACCTGCCCACAGGACGGACGAATTAATGCCTCGAATCCTTGCAGCGAATATATGTTTTTAGATGATACCGCGTGCAATCTGGCTTCCATTAATTTAGGACGATTTTTGACATCCGAAGGGCAGTTTGACATTGAAGGATTTCGACATGCCGTTCGGTTATGGACCATTGTTCTGGAAATCAGCGTGCTAATGGCAGGATTTCCCGGCCGGGCAATTGCCGAAAAAAGCTTTGCCTTTAGAACCCTCGGTCTTGGCTATGCCAACTTGGGGTCCATTCTGATGAAACTGGGGATTCCCTACGATTCGCCACAGGCCCTGGCCTGGTGTGGCGTCATTTCATCTCTGATGACCGGGGAGTCCTATGCCACCTCCGCAGAAATGGCCAAAGAATTAGGACACTTTAACGCCTATCCCCGTAATGCCGAAGCCATGCTTCGAGTCATACGCAACCATCGCCGAGCGGCCTACAATGCTTCGCCGGATGAATATGAAGAGCTCACCATTCCCCCAATGGGGATTCATCCGGACCAATGTCCTGAAACTCTTTTAAAAGCCGCGCAAACATCCTGGGACCGGGCATTGGAACTGGGTGAACAGTACGGGTACCGCAACGCACAAGCCACAGTCATCGCGCCGACCGGCACGATTGGATTAGTCATGGATTGCGACACGACCGGGATCGAGCCGGATTTCGCCCTGGTCAAATTCAAAAAACTGGCCGGCGGAGGCTACTTTAAAATCATCAATCAAAGTCTTCCACCCGCGTTACGGCATCTGGGATACAGCTCAGGCCAGATTCAAGATATCATCACCTATGCGACGGGAACCCGGACCCTCAAACAGGCTCCATTTATCAACCACGATACCTTGCAAGCCAAAGGATTCGATCGTGCGGTGTTGGAACGCATGGAAGCCACGCTGGACGGAGCCTTTGATATTCATTTTGCATTTAACAAATGGACGCTGACCGAGGAATTTTGTCGCGAAAAATTAGGCC
Organism: Nitrospiraceae bacterium; assembly: GCA_003523945.1. Classification (GTDB taxonomy): domain Bacteria; phylum Nitrospirota; class Nitrospiria; order Nitrospirales; family UBA8639; genus Nitrospira_E. Next base: position 1,909 of record DOFS01000223.1, read on the forward strand.
TGACCGAATCTCAACTGCAGAGTCCTCAATTAAATATACTCAAAATTCTTGGCTTCACCCAGGAAGAAATTCTTGCGGCCACGGACTATTGCTGTGGCACCATGACCGTCGAAGGCGCCCCACATCTCAAACCGGAACATCTATCAGTTTTTGATTGTGCCAACCGGTGCGGGCGTATTGGGCAACGATTTATTTCTCCTCCGGCCCACATCCGGATGATGGCAGCCGCCCAGCCTTTCATCAGCGGAGCCATTAGCAAAACCATCAATATGCCAGCCGAGGCATCCGTGGACTCCGTTAAGGAAGCCTATATGCTGTCCTGGACTTCCATGGTGAAAGCGGTGGCCCTGTACCGGGATGGATCGAAACTCAGCCAACCGCTGAATACCGTCAGTGAATGGGGAGATTTATCCGCCCAAAATGAGCACATCGCCTCTGTGGCGAAACAAGCGGCTTCCCGTGTGCTGGTCCGTTACCTGGCGAAGCGCCGGCCACTACCGACCCGTCGAGGGGGGTATACCCAAAAGGCGATTGTCGGTGGTCACAAAATCTATCTCCGAACCGGCGAATACGAAGACGGCACCCTGGGAGAAATTTTCCTGGACATGCATAAAGAGGGAGCCGCCTTTCGAAGCCTGATGAACTGCTTCGCCATTGCGATTTCCCTTGGCTTTCAACATGGCGTACCGCTTGAGGAATATGTGGACGCATTTGTATTCACTCGATTTGAGCCAAACGGACCGGTCAAGCTCAACGACCATATCAAAATGTCCACGTCGATCATCGACTATATTTTCCGGGAACTGGCGATCACCTATCTGGACCGGCACGATTTGGAACAGGTTGCTCCCGAAGATCTTCGGGTTGATGCCCTTAAAAAGGAAACGGATATCCCGGATGACGGTGAAGAGGGTTTAGTGGACCCTCGCTCACTCAGTTCAACCTCAATCAGCCCCGAAGTCTTTCCCTCTCGAAAGTCCGTAGGGAACGGAGCTGGAAGGAACGGGGAGCATGGGAAAGTCGCCAGAAAAGTTGAAATGAAACGCGAGACCCTGACCATCACCGAAGTTCAGGAAGCTAAGCAAAAAGGCTATGAAGGCGACCCCTGCCCGGAATGCAAACAATTTAAGATGGTAAGGAACGGAACCTGCTTGAAGTGTGATAACTGCGGATCAACTAACGGATGTTCGTAAAAAAAACATTTATCCAGTGAAAATTCCTACAAAGGAATTGAACGCTATGTCAAAAAAGAAAAGATTTCGTTATTCCTGTGGTTATGAGTTTGATTTAATCTATGATAAGTCTGCCTCCAATCCAGGGAGGAGGTTTAAAGACTTAAATGGGAAACCCCTGGGCATCATGAAGATCTGCAAATGTGGAAAAAACTTTCGCTTGATGACAATCCACTAAGCAGGGAAATTTAGGGCACATCAGGTTGTTTTGGGATAACCAATTTTTCTAGCGTTATGCCTGGACCTATAGAAGGATTCGGGCATAACGCAAAATTCAACTCTAGCTCAGTTTCTTGGGATTACGAAAACGCTGCGAGATTACCGATTTAGATCAGGAGAGTAATTGACCAGAGTCTTCGCCTGATTTACGGACCCTTCTAAAAAACAAATTGCGGGCGCATAAGGGTCATGAGCGTAAGGGAAGTGGCAACTCCTTTGGTGTTGGTTTCTCTTCCGGCTTTCTGACGAGATCGGGTCGGGCCTTCATTATCCAGGCAATGGCCTGCTCGTTATAGCTTCTAAGCTGGCCATAAACAATCCATCGCATGCTGTGAACCGTATCAATGTAATCATTAAAATGGTCCTGCGTGATTTCGTTTGGGGCCAATTTCAATAATGTTGGCAACAGGCAGCTTTCACAACCGGAGGCTTGCTCCTGAAATGACGGGTACACAAAATGTTTGGCCAAATCAAGCCGGTGACACAAGATACGGGCGAGTTGGTTGTAATTTCTTTCTTTGTTTTCCTTGCCGGCAATCCCGAGAATCTCTTCTCCATAAAGGTAGATTTTTTCCCATGTCATGGCGTACGGCGCTTTTTCTAAGAGCCTGTCGAGCAAATGGCTGTTGACCCCCAACAGTTGCTCATCAAACGCCGACGTCACCACATGTTTGGCCATTTCCGGACGTTCGCATAAGATATCGGTCATCCAGGCAAAACACCGTTCCTGGGTACTTCTATCAAGATAATCAATGATGGATTCGATCAGCTTCATCTCTTCTCTGGTAATGAGCGATCGATCTCGAAGCATGATGTCTTTGGCTTTTCTAACCCGACTCCTGACAAGTTCAATTTTTGAACCGCCGTTCAGCATATACGCATTATCGTAATCAGCCCGTTTTTCTTCGTGACTGAGCACGGCATAGGCTTCGTTGATCCTGAACATCCTTTCCTTGGCGGCTTGCCGTTCCTGTTGCGGGACGACATCTTCATGATTTTCTTTGACAAATTTACGCCATGCGACCTGGACTTCTTTCAGGAGCGCATCTTCGGGAATGTCCAGAATTTGGTAATAGTTTAATCCGTCAATCATATTGTTGTTCTATGGATAGAGTAATCTCGATTCGAATTATTTGTTTAAACATATACGCCAAGAGCAGGGCAACACACCAAAGATTATACGGTCAGGAATACTGAATAAGAAAAATTTTTCCAATTCCTTAGATTCCACTCTTGTGCTAGCCAATGGGACGGACCTACCGTCCAACTTGCACACCCGCGTTCCGTATGCTCTGGCCGCCACACTCCCATTACCCAAAGACCTGTAAAAAAATATTTATCCCCAGAATTCACATGGTGAATTCCCTATTCACAACAGAATTTGTGGTTTCACCATAAATTTTATCCACTACCTTCCACACCTTTTCCCCAATTTATAGCATTGACTCTTATGCTTCCCCTCTATATAAGAGGCCCAAGTTTTTTAATTTGCATCAACAGCATTGAGCCATCCGCCATGCACATGCTTCCTTTTAATCTTTATGATTATTCCGTTAAAAGAGTAATCCTGTTTTGTCCATTTTCGCCTTCACCGATCAATTCCCACAGTAAGAATAATGACCAAAAATTCTTGAAAAATTAAATTTTTGAATTGTTCTATCTTTCCAAAGGCTACCATGGAAAGCTATTCCATCATTGATCGCTCAACCGTTGCCAAAGACTGGCATGCTCGGGGGTTTTCTTGTGGAGTGTGGATTGATCATGCCGGACGGGAATGGAGAGACACCATTCCTGAGATGGATGAAATGTTTATGGTAATGTCAGGAGAATTAGAATTGGAGATAGCGGGAGAGCGAATTCAGCCCTCCGTGGGAGAGGAAATTCACATTCCAAGCGGTTCGCCATATACTATTCGCAATATTGGAGGAACAACCGCTCGTTGGCTCTACGGACAAAAACGGACGCCTTCTGCTCCACTCCAACCCATCAACTCATTTCGCATTCGTATCCATTCTCCACTCTAGCACTTTACCGACTGCGGTTATTCTCACCAGTACCTGCATCCTTACTTCGCATCCTTCGCACAACGAAATCCGGTGGTCAGGTCCTGAAAATCAACCTCCCCTTTCGAGCGGGCCGTCACCCGTAAGTTTACCGGCTGGTCTTCCCACGATCCTCCTCGCAATACTTTATAATCGCCTTCCGCAGGCCCTTGAGGATTCTTCTTGGGACTCTCTTCATAATAATACCGCCCATACCAATCATTGACCCATTCCGCAGCATTCCCGGCCATATGATACAAGCCATAAGCGCTTTTTCCGCCTTGTTCTAATCCATGACGAATACTCATGCCCCTGGTCCCACTGGTAACCGGAGAAAGCGTCAGTTTATAACTCACCCACCCCGTCGTCCCCTGATTATAGTTGGCAATATCCACAAACGGCTGCATATGACCCCATGGGTACCTCCGCCCATCCGTACCCCTGGCGGCTTTTTCCCATTCCGCCTCCGTCGGCAGGCGTTTTTCAACCCACTGACAGTATCGGTTCGCGTCGTTCCAGGAAATGCCCACGGCCGGTCGAATCCCAAATTCTCCCGTGGCAATGCCATCATCCCATAGCGGTGGGGGTTCGATGCTATAATCCGTATCCAATAATTTCTGATACTCCATCATCGTCACTTCGTACCGATCGATAGAATAGGCATCCAGCCAGACCGTATGTTCGGGTCGTTCGTTTCGAGAGCCGTCATTATCTCCCATCAGAAATTCCCCTTCAGGAATCAGCACCATTGAACCTGGCGGGCCGTCATCTTGCACCGGAGCATCCAGCCAAGAATTTCC
>DOFS01000228.1 GCA_003523945.1 Nitrospiraceae bacterium
CGGACTGAATCCGAAACCGGACCTCCGCAACGTAGGTAGAACCAGAAACATCTTCTCCGACAAACAAATCAATACGATAGGTTCCCGCTGACCAACCCTCTTGGGGCTGGTCTAAAAAGAAGTAGCCGCTATTGTCGTTTAAATCCACCAAAACGGAATCGGTTCCCACAACCGTGTTTGGAGATAGTCCTTCCACACCTTCACCAACCCATTGCGTGGTGATCTTCTTGGCATGACCGGGCGGGGTTGTGAGCGCAAACACGAGATAAATTCTGGGCTGGTTGGGGGAAAAGGTATCACCAGGATCAAGCGGAATATACTCATGAAATCCTGCTTGCCTCTCATCTTGAATGACCGACTTTGCCGTGATGAGTTGTCGAAACCACCCCCTGACGACATCAACGCTCAAGGGAAGCACACGAAGGGGAATTTCTTTTTTTTCGAGAAGGCCTTGAGGTGAATCAGGAGACGATGGCGTAAGGGGAACCTCCGCACTTTTTGATGGTGCTGACCGATGGAGAGATGGTGCCTCACCAAGCATCGGTGATTGCGGGATAGTCGGGACATGGGTTCGGGCTTCCTCGAGTGCGATTTCCACCCGGTGGAGATCGGGAAAATTCAGGGCATAAAAATCCTGTTCTTGCCAATTTCGAATAGCCCAGACTTGTTGAAAGTAATCGAGAGCCTGTTCCCAGTTTCCCAATTTCGCATAGGCGCGTCCGATTTGAAAGATGGCATCAGGGTAAAAAGCCGGCTGTCCCGACTTGGCCAGGCTGGCCTTCAATGAGGCAATCGCCTCTTCATTCTTTTTCAGTTTGAAGAGTGTCAGCCCAAGGTTATACCGTGTTTGGTCGTCTTCGGGGTCCAGAGTCAACACGGTTCGTAGCATCGCTTCAGCTTTGGCATATTCACCGGTTTCCATGAGTTGCCAGGCTTTCTCACGGGTAAGAGCCCAAGTTTTGTAATCTTTTCCCTCTTCCCCATACGGTTCCTTTGTTGTTTTGAAAAAATCCGAACGCGCGCCCTTATCCGTGCTCTCCCCTCCCACAATTTGAGACAAGTTCCGAGCCGCGACCCATTCTGGAGAATCTGGAGAGGCGTGGGACAGAACCCATTGCACTTCTGCCTTGGCTTCTTCTTTGCTCAGGACATCATAGAGAGCTCTGGCCAAAAACAGTCGGTAGGCTAGATGAGTAGGCGCTATTTTAACCGCACGCCGAAAATATACGACGGACTCTTCAAATCGTTGCAGTTGACGGAGCTTCCTGGCTACCCGGATTTGAGCCAAGGGATTGCGGGAATCAAGTTCAGCAATATGGAACAGGGAATCGAGTTCCAAATCTGGGTTCGAGTTGAGGCGATCGAGAAGAGCCCACAAGGCCCAATGGGCCGGCAGCCAATCCGGAGCCAGCGTGAGGGCTTGGCGGTAGGAAGTCAGGGCTTCTTGATTCTGCCGAAGGATCATCAAGACATTGCCTCGTTTTTTGTGGAGACGGGGAGAGGCGGGAAAAAGCTGGATGGCCTCGTCAAGGCGAGTAAGGCCAGCCTGAAATTGGAATTGGTCCAACAACTCCTCAATGTTCAGCCGCCATGACTTCTCTTCTTCCGTTTCTTGGTCTTGGCGTGCCGGGGAGGGATCAGGCGCCAGGAACGTCAACATCCCCCCTATGATCAAGCCGAGGAGGATAACGGGTAATTTCCGGTTCTGTGGCATGGCTTGATGTTCCAAGAACAGCGTGCTCTATTTTTAAAGAAGTCCCTGAGATTGTAACGCTTTGGCGAGCTTAATGGCTTTCGCGACTTCTCCTAAACAGCAGCCCCCGCTCGGATTGGCTTTTTCGCACCAACATTCTCCGGCTTGCACACGTTCCCGAATGATTTTTTCGATATCAGTGTCGTTCCTATGACGGATGTCTTCCCGGACATCTGCACGCTCATAATCAAAGCAATAGCAGAGTGGGACCGGATCTTCCGTTTCCTTGATCCCGACGCGCACGGTGAGCATTTCTTTGGTGATCAAATGGTCCCCACATGCCGGGACATACACGGTATCGCAGTCTGGAGCGGGACAAAAATAATAGGGCTGCGGCAATAAATCCGCTTTGATTTCTGGCTTGAGCAGGCTCTCGATCGTATTCCGCTCGACAGGTTTCGTCGGTTTTCCGTTCATCGGGCAGGTGGGTGAGGCGCCCGTGTGTGATGTGACGCAACATTGTGACATGGGTTTCTCCTGTGACGCTGTAGCTTGAATGTTGTGGCGGCCTATTCCACAGCTTGCCTATTGAATGCCGGTTCCATCGTTTCTCACAAACCTTTCTGAGAATCTGTTAAAAATACGGCAACCCCATTCATCTTCTGACCCTCAATTGTCCCGCCTTGAGCATTGGCGCGACCTCAGCCATGACGGTTCTGTTCATCCTTGTCACCTTGGCTCAATGGGGGCTCGGGGCAACAGGATGCTTCACGTGATCGTTGCCGCACAAGGCCATACATAAGAAGACCGATAAAAAAAGCCAAGGCAGGGAGAAGCACGAGGTCCAAATAGCCCGTGAGGGCGCCTAGCCCCAAGACCGCCAACAGTCCGACTAAAATCGGGGTAACGCAACACAGGGCGACGATTCCGGCGCCGACCATGCCTGTGATCACCAATTTGCGCGAATGCTTGGCTGCGGATGTCGGTTCCTGGGCTGTGGGCTTGGCTTCATTCATCATCCAAACTCCTTTCTTGTTCGTGTGCCGTATCTTTCTCCGGTTTGGGTTTTCCGGTCGCCGGTTATTCAGCGCAACAGGACAGTGTGCTCACATCCTTCTGGAATATTTGTGCGGCCATTCGTATGGACTCCGACATCGTCGGGTAGACATGAATCATGTCAATAAGATCCTGAGTCGTCAGACGGCACTTGATCGCTAAGGCTGCCTCATGAACGAGATCCGCCCCCCTATCCGCAACAAGGTGCACCCCGATGATACGATCCGTGTCCTCTTCCACCACCATGTTGACAAGGCCTCCAGTTTTATAAATAGCCGCGGCTTTCGGGACATGCTTCAAATCCAGACAATCCGCTTTGACTCGGATTCCCTGTTGTCGTGCTTCGGTGGCGGTTAATCCTACGGAGGCGACTTCCGGATCGGTAAAGACGGCGCGGGGAATGATGGTGTAGTCCATCCGGCGATGTTTGCCGGCAAGCATGTTCTCCACCGCAATGACGCCTTCCCGTGCCCCCACGGGGGTCGCCAGTGGCGGTCCGGTCACATCCCCGGCCGCCCAAATACTCGCATGCGTGGTTTGCATTTCCTCATTGACTGTGATGAAATTCCGGTCATCTACCTCAACCCATGCCTTGTCCAAGTGTAAGTGATCGGTGTTGGGAACTCGCCCACACGCGATGAGTAATGTTTCCCCAGTCAGGTCATGAGTCTGGCCATTGGTTGGCACCCGAACAGTCACACCTCTGTCTGATTGACCGATCTGTGCCACTGTGGTGTGTGTGAGGATGTTCAGGCCTTCATCTTGAAGAACACCTTGAATCGAATGAGCCACGTCTTCGTCAAAGCCCGAGAGGACGTGCGGCCCTCGTACCAGAATCGCGACGTGAACCCCAAACCGCTGAAACATTTGGCCCAGTTCCAGGGCAATGACGCCGCCACCAATGATGATCATGGAGTCTGGAAGTTTCTTCAGCATAAACGCTTCGGTACTTGTGAGATACGGGACAGACTCCAACCCGGGAAAAGGCGGGATACAGGCACGTGTACCGGTGGCAATGAGCACCTGCCGGCCAGTCACGATTTCTTCGTTCACGACAATTTGTTGAGGGCCGATAAAGTGGCCCTGTCCTTCTATAATGGAAATGCCTTCATGCCCTTGGGCCACATCAAGATATTTCTTTTGCCGAAGAGTCGTCACCAATTGATCTTTCTGCCCAATCAGATCGGCGAAATCCACCTTGGCCCGGCCGAACGCCAGGCCCCGGTAGCGATTGGGCGCCATGACGGAATGGTGGAGATTTGCCGCCTCAATCAGATTTTTGCTGGGAATGCACCCGACGTTGACACAGGTTCCACCGATCGGGCCGGATTCGATCATGACCACAGTGGCGCCTAAATCGGCTGCCTTAATGGCGGCCGCAAACGCGGCGGATCCTGCCCCCAAAATGACGACATCATAGTGACGCATGGTTTTCTCCTCATTTATGGAATATATATGGGCTTGTCCTCATCTTCGGGAATAACCTGGTTGAATGTCGCCGGTGGTGGGTTAATCGTTTCCACGAGCGTGTAAGAGTTGTTCGAATGAATGCATGACCTCTTCACTGCCCCACGGTCTCGCCCCGAGAACGGTTTCAATTATTTCACCCTCTTGTCCCACCATAATCGTGACCGGAACCCATGAGAGCCGATAGGCCCGAGCTACCGTTTCTCCTGGATCTAGTAGGATAGGATAAGTGAGATCCAGGTTTTCTTTTTTTAAAAAAGTTCTCACGGCAGGTTGTCCCTCTTTATCAAGAGCAATCGCAAGAATCGTGAGTCCTTTGCTCCGAAATTTCTGATATAGCTTTTCGAGTTCCGGCATTTCCAACACACAATCTCGGCACCAGGTGGCCCAAAAATTGAGGAGAACGACCTTCCCTTTATATTCGTTCAGGCTCACCACCTGACCTTGAATGCTCGGCAATCTGAAGTTAGGGGCATGGTTTTGCTCTTCTGCCCATACAATCTCAGCTGTTCCAAACATGGGGGTAAGGAATACTAGGCACGTCAGGGTAATGAGTGGATATGCCATCATGTGTTTCTGAAAATTTGGACTTTTTTTAGACCAAAGAATCCTATTCCACGTAAAAGCACATGATTGAGCTGCGGTGTATTACTCAATTTTGATCATGAGGGGCTCGTCTTCTTTTGGTTCATGCTTCAAAGCCCGCGGCCCTTTCATGGCCGTCATCACAAAGGTCATCCGAGAGGGAACAGGAATGTCCTTGTTGATGTTGAGTCCGATGACTCGATACCAAATTCCCCCTTTGGGAGCGGTGTACACAATGCTGGCGCAGAGACACTTTGCCACAACATTGAGCATGGCGATTGAACTGGTATCCCACGACAGCAGGATATTGCTTTTGGGATTTGGGGCGGGGACATAAAACTGAATGTCTTCTTTTCCCTTCCGGTTATCGACGACCAAGGTAATAAAATAATATCCTGGTGGAAGAGACACAGGCGCGGTAATCGCTCCTTCTCCGGTATCAAGATTACCCATGATCGGAACTTTCACTGTCTCGACTTCTTCAGGTGGAATGGACTGTTCTTTCCACTGCATCTTGGGGTCTTGTGGACTGGTCAAGAATTGTTGAATCGGCAGATTCAGCCCTTTTTCCTTTTGAAATACGATCTGGAACGTAAATTTGCCTTCCTCACGAGGAAATTCGTTGGGATCTGGTGCTTCTCCCTGTGGCGGGAGAATGATGGGTAATTTGTGCCCCATGGGAACATGGGGCCGTACCACCAGATTCTCAGAAAAGGCGGAATGAACCGAACCAAGGAAAAGGCTAATGAGCAGGATGAATATAGCAACAATTGAGGTTTTCATAATTGTCTCCTAAAGGAATTGGCAGCATTAATCCACCAAAGAATCGCTGGTTAAGACATGGGTGGCAACCACCCGGGCCCCATTGGGTGTATCAAACGCCGGACCCAGTCGGATGATGCGGAACCATCCGGAATGAGGCGGAACCGTATAGGTTTCCCCCAAACACATGCAGTTCATGATTGTCACGGGTTGTAAATTTTGAGGCTCGATATAATGGGGAATCCCGCGGAACTTTACTGGCTTGTCGGTATTATTAAAGTAAGCCACTTTCACCATCGTGAGTTCTCCCGGTCTCAGGATGAACACCCCATCTTTAATAGGTTCTCCAGCAAAGGCATCTTCTATGCTGCACCCACCGACGGTGTGCCATGGGACGGCATGAGCCGCCGGAGGCTTGAGAATCTGAAATTGGCTGCAGTTTCCATCAAACAGCAAACATTCAAATTTGACTTGCATGGTCACGTAATAGGGTTCTTGCCCAGGAGGTTCTTGCCCCGGTTTGACACGCTTCAACTCCTCCTCGCCACCTGGCAACCAATCAAAATTTTGCACGACTGGTTGGTCCGTTGAAGTTTTTTGGGATTCGGCCCAAAGGGATACTGGCCATCCCAAAACAGCACAGATCCCAAATATCACAATCGCTGTGCGGATTTTCATGATATGTCCTCCTCGATTCTGCATAGATGTTCAGACTCATATTCCCGAAATTTTCCATAAATTCATTTGAATCGTTACCGGGTGAACGAGGCCACGATCTCATCCAAGACCCCATCGATCTCACGTCCCAATCCTTCACAGCCCTTATACGGGGCGAGGACAGAAGAAGGGCGATAGTAGGTCACAAGGACGCTCCCATCATTGGCCTCCATCACCACAATACGAAAGGGCATTTCCAAAGCGGCCGCTCCGTCATTCTTTGCGATGACTTTTCCATAGCGAGGATGAAAAAATTCAATTCCCAGCATGCCTCCCGTTTTCAGGCCCACCAATTTAAGCAATTCTTGATGGTCGGTGTTTCCCACGATAAGGAGGTCTTTGGATTCAATGGTTTCTTTAATTCGAATGACGGTATCCATAAATGGATATTTCGAGCGGACTACCAGCCGATCCTTGGGTAACGGCATGGCGATGGACCGGTCTCCAAAGACCATTTGCATGCCGGCCTCTTGTGCGTTGGCCTCTGTGGAAAGCGGTAATCCAAAACTGAGCGCTATTTGCAGACAAATGACCAAAATACCCGCACGTCTCGGAATGTGTATGAGATGTTGCATTGGCGTTCTCCTCGTCATAAAAGATGGGATCCAACGTTTAGATGAATTGAAAAACATTTACTTCACGCCGGCATCAGAGATCTTCACCAGCAACTGGTCAAGCTCGGCCCCTAATCCAGCCAATGATTTGTAATCAGCCAGCACCGACGAGGGTTGTTTGTATCGGATGATGCCTTTTCCATCCGGACCCTCCCAAATCACGATTTTCAAGGGAATCTCCATAGCCGCTTTCGGGTCATTATCGAACACGGGAATGCCGAGGTCGGGGCGATACAGAAAGAACCCTTTGGCACCTGCCCGCTCTCGACCGACCATGCGTTGCATCAGTTGATAATTCGGTTCACCGACGATGATAAATCGTGCGCCTTTTATGGCATGTTGAATTTTGGCAATCGCAGCTCGAAAGGGAAGCGTCGATTGTTTTTCAATAATGACTCCTCCGGAATACTGGTAGTCCTTCGCCAAGACCATGGTGTTCGTTCCATGAAACAGCCCGACGAAGAGTGCTATGCCGAGCATGGTATGCAGCCACGGCATTTTGAGAAATGACAGGATTTTGTGTCTGTTACTTTTGATCATCAGAAACCTCCTTGATGTATGGGGTGAAGTGATTGGGTGGTTCGCACCACAGTGCACGTGAAGAAACATTCCTTTTCCAGGTTTGGGTTTGCCGAACATGAAAACGTATCCGCATAATTAGGAATTCCTTAGGCCGAAAATTCCCCCCGCTTTGGTTCTCCGATGGAACCTCCCTGAGTTTCAGCTCCGCCGTTTGGGGCGATTTCCGCAAGTGAAGCTGCCTCCACGGGTAAAGGCGACTGGATTCCATCACCGTCCCTTTCCATTTGAGCCATTGCTGGGTTTTTTGCGGTGCCGGGGCGTGCCCCAAACACTTTCCCGAGATATTCCTTGGCATCATCCAGCAATGAATACGTGACAGGGACCATGATGAGGCTGAGGGCCGTCGAACTGATGATGGCTCCAATTAACGCGGTGGCAATGGGTCGAAACCGGTCCATCCCCGTCGGGGGCGCGAACATGGGGGGAATAAACGCAGCCACAAAGGTGATCGCCGTCATCAAGACCGGGATGAGCCGAATGGTGCCTCCGCTGATAATCGCGTCCCGTATGGATTTTCCTTCAGCCCGTTCCTGCTCGACTTTATCGAGCAAATAGATACCGGTTGCCATGACGGCGGCGGTGGCAATCGTCAGACCCCACACGACCGGCGGGGACCAATACATGCCACGCCAATATAGGAAGAAAATTGCCCCAAAGACCTGCAAGGGTGCATCGACCATAATGGCCATAGTGGCCACCCAGGATTGCGTTTGAAGGAGCAACATGAAAAACAAAATAAAGATGGCCAAGGCCAACGCGGAGTAAAGCCGATAGAGGTTGTCCATCATGTCGAGCATCAACCCCTTGGGTTGGACGGTATAGCCTTTGGGAAGCGTGACCGAAGTCTTGATGCCCATGATGACCCCAGCGGTCGCCATTCTGAGGCCCACACCACGATATTGGGCCAACACGCTCATGGCATATCGCAGGTCTTCCTTGTAAATCAGATCGGTTCCATTTTTGAGTTCAATGGTGGCCACGTCCTTCAACGGGATTTGACCGCCATCGGGAAGTTTCAACATGACCTGTTTGAGGTCCTCCAGGGCCATGCGTTGATCGGGCTGATAGCGGATCAGCAGACGGTTGTGACGATACCCCTCTTCGGGTTTAAAGAATTCGGAGGTCATGCCTCCATTCAAGGCGTAGTACGCCTGCATGGCGATTTGTGGGACGGCCAACCCCAATTCCTTGGCACGGACCCGATCGATGTTGAGATGATATTGCGGCATGGTCATCGACCAACTCGTAAAGGGTTGGACAATTCCGGGGGTACGTTGAGCCACTGCCAACCCCTCTTCACCAATCTTGGCGAGTTCCTCCAAGTCCAGTCCTTTAATAACCGCTTCCACGGGTGCGCGAGCGGTGTTCACAGGCGTCGCTCCCATTTCCATGAGCCAAAAAGATCGGATTCCAGGGACGGAGGAGAGCGCTTCGTTCTGGACGCCATCCATAATTTGCCAGATGTCCCGTCCGCTTAACTCCGAACAGGGCCGAAATAAGGAGTCCAAGAGAAAGACGTCCTCAGCCCATCGGTTATAGAATTCGCAGACGCGCTCTTCCTTATTACTCATGGTGATTTTGAAAAACGCCCGGTTGACGGTTCGAACTCCGTAGCCGGAAAAATACGTGCCAAATGCCGGTTCAGCTCCAATCTGGGTAGAGACCAATTGAATTTCCGGTTGTTGCAGCAAAATTTTCTCCACGCGGGACACGATGGCTTCAGTTTCCTGGAAGGAGGTGCCGGGCCAGGCTTCGATTTCTCCAACGGCTTGAGCCGTATCTTGAAGAGGCATGCCTTCCCATCCGAGGGTCGGCCAAATTTTGTAGGCGATATACATCGAACTCATGGCCAGGGCGATGACGATCAACCGATTGTCGAGCGCCAATGCCAACACATGGCGGTATGCCCACACCGTGCCTTCGATGAGTTTGGCAAATGGAAAGAGAAGGATTTTCAAGATCCGGTCAACAATATTGGTTTTGCGATCCCGCTGGGGTTTGTAAAGGTAAGCCGCCATCATCGGATTGAGCGTCAGGGACAGAAACGCCGAGAAGACCATGGCAAAAATCATGGGCCAGGTCATGCCGCGAAAGCCGGTTCCCATGGTGCCCTGGAGCACGAGGTTAGGTGTGAGGGCAATCATGAACGTCAGGGCCGAAAGAATATTCGGGAGGAGAATTTCTTGTGAACCATCGATGGCTGCGTCTTTCGGAGTTTTCCCAAACTTCAAATGCCGATTGATCACCTCGATAAGCACCACGGAGTCATCCACTAATCGCCCGATGACGAAGGTAATGCCCATCAAGGTGGGTGTGTTGATCGTTTGTCCGGCCATGGGAAAAAACATGAAGCTGGCGGCGACGGCGGCGGGAAGCGTGACGAGGACGATGAAGGTGGGCGTGATGGTCTGAATGAAAATCAGCACCACGATGCCGGTCATGATAAAGGCGAGCATCATCTCGTGCCAGGCATTGGCAATGATGGTTTCCAAAAAGGCTTTGCGATTGTAGGCCACGTCAAACGTCAGCCCTGGAAACTCCTTGACAAATTCGTCCATCAAGCCTGGCCTGGGATGCGTCGGCAACCCCATGAAATCTTTAATCGCTTTTACCATCCCCGTATCTTGAGACCCGATAATGTCATCGATCACATCGTAGTCGCTGGCTTCCGGTTGTTTGACGATTTGGATGAGTTGTCCTGGTTTCCCATTAAAGTGATAGGCGCTGGTAACTTCCGAAAAGGTGTCTTTGACGTTGGCCACGTCCCGCAAGTACACCACTTGATCCTTGACGGTGGCGATGGGAATGTCATTGAGCTTGACAGGATTCCGGAAGCGTTCATCGGCTCGCACGAGGATGTTGCGCTCCGGGGTTCGGAGCTTCCCGGCAGCGCGACTGATATGCTGCTCTTCCAACGCCTTCTTGAGATCCATCAACCCCAGCGAATACCCCGCCAGCTTGTCCCGATCCACTTCAACCAAAATGAGTCGCCGCTTGCCGCCAAAGGGAATAGCTGACTGGACCCCCGGGACGGCTTCGAGGCGATCCCGCAAGGTGTTTTCGACAAACTCGCGCAGTCGAACGTCGTCATACCCTTCCCGCTTGATGTTGAGGTCCAAAATCGGAACATTGTCATTGGCGACATGAACGACCCAGGGGTTGCTGGTGTTGTCTTTATCGATCGGCAGCTCATTCAGCATGTTGGAGAGCAGCGTTTGCACCTCGACTTTGTGCTTGTTCATGTCCGAGTAATAGTCAAACCCGACGATAACCTCGGTGCGGCCTTCTTGAGAATTCGACCGGATAAATGTCATCTCATCCAGCACGGTCATTTTTTGCTCGATGGGGCGGGCGAAATAGGCTTCCATATCTTCAGCGGCCACGCCTGGATAGGTGATGATGATGCCCACAGTGGGATTTTCCAGATAGGGTTGCAGTTCCCTGACCGTCTTGCCATAGGTCATGATGCCGCCGATGACCATGAGGAGAATGACCGGAATCATCAGCATGGGTTTTTCAATGGCAAGAATCGGGAGCTTTCGCAGCCAGGTCATACCTCGGTACTCGACCGGCTTGCCGTCATATGAAAGAAATGTTCGCGCCATGTTCTTTAATTTCATCCGGACTTAAAATCCCGATACCACCGCCACCTCTTGGAAATCCGTGAGTCCTCGTGCCCCCTTGGTAATGACCATATCCCCCTCGTTGATCCCTTGAACGATTTCCACCATGTCGTTGCTGGAAATCCCAAGGACCACCGGCTGTTTCATGGCGACCACGGTATCGGTCGTAAACACCACGGGTTCGTCTTCGATTTGCAAGACCGCTTGTCGTGGAATCATGATGGCGTCGGATTTTCGTTCAAGCACTAAGTCCACAACGGCGTACATATCCGCCCGAATGAGGTCCATGGGGTTTTCGACGATGATCTCCACAGTGCTTGTGCGGGTCCGAGGTTCAAGTTGAGGAAAGACGACTGACACCCCGGCGTCAATGGAATTGTGGGAAGGCGGCAAAGAGGGAAATCGTACCGTGGCTTTCGTCCCAGCTTGTATGTAAGGAAGGTCTTTTCCCGCGACCTTTACCTGGACGCGCATCTGTTGCGTGTCGGCGATATCAAGGAGGTGTGTGTTGGGATGAACCAATTCACCGGGATTAATCAATTTCACCCGTTTGGTCACCAATCCATTCATGGGGGCAGTCACCTTGGTGTACGACAGGAGGGTTGTCACCCGCTGTTCCTTGGCTCTGGCGGCATCGAACATCATCCTGGACCGATCCGCCTCGGATTGAGGGATGGCCCCTTCCTTCACCAGCCGCGCATCTCGGGCAAATTCCCGTGCCGTAAAAATTCGGTGCGCACGCTGTTCAGCCAAGTTGGTTAATAATTCTCGTTGGTCTAACTTGACGAGCACTTCCCCTTTTTTGACCGTGTCACCCACATCCACAAAGATATGGTCCAACCATCCCTCCGTGCGCGGGAACACGTTGACGACCGACTTCGGAACGACCGTCCCCGTATAGGTGACCGTCGAGACCATCTCGCCTCTTGTTGCCGGAGCGACCGCCACGGCCACCGCCCCGGCCAGGGGACTCATTGTCATATCCAGACGGGGAGCACTCAGATAGGCGGCCACCGAGGTGGCCGAATAATAGATCAACATGAGCAATAGCCCGGTGACGGCGATCTTGCGACCTCTGATCCAACAACCCTTCTGGTCGAGGAACTGCGCGGATTCTCGCACAGCCTGCAAACGGCTCTTCAGATTCATCCTGCAACCTCGATCTGGCCAATGGCCTTTTTCAACGCCATGAGTTGAATCTGATAGTCGGCCACGGCGGCGGAGAAATTTTGTTCAGCCTGTAATTGAGCCGTTTGTGCATCCAGCAGGGTTTCAATAATGCTTTTCCCTTCCTGAACTTTCAGCGCTTCGATGCGGAGGACCTCTTTGGCTTCATCCAAGGCTGCCTGCGCGGCGGAAATCCGTTGATGGGCTTCCAGGGTATTCAAATAGGCCGCTTGGACTTCCTGTGCCACACGGAGTGTGAGTTGAGTCAACTCATGTTGCAGTTTTGTGAGCCGGATCCGTTCCTGTGAGACTTTGGCGTCAATCGTTCCACCGGCGAACAAGGGAACAGAGAAAAAGATCCCGGCAAACTGCTGAGCGAACAACGCGGAGTTGTCTCCGGTGATCCCTTGGACTTGCCCCCGGAGGGTGATGTTGGGAAGGTGTTCCGCGAAGCTGATGCGAATGTTCTTCTCCTGCATGCTCAATGCCTGACGAGTGGCCAGCAATTCGGGCCGACGTTGCTTCGCGCGTTCTTGCGCTTCTTGGAGGCCGGCGAATGTCTTGAGCACGGGAGAGAGGGTGCGAAGATCGCCCGCCACCTCGAAACGGGAAGTCCCCGCTTCTTCGCCGAGGAGTACCGCCAGCGCGCTCTGGAGGATCGCTTGTTGGTTCAGCAACCGGATCAGGAGTTGTTCCACGGCGGCCAGCCGCGTGTTGACTTTGAAGGTGTCCACCTTGGCGGCTTTTCCCACGGAAAACCGCTGCCGGACGACCCGTTGGGATTCCAACAATTGTTCTTTCGATTTTTGGGCCGCATCGACGAAATCGCGAATTCTCAAAATGTTGTAATACACGCTTGTGACATTAAAAATGAGTTCGTCTTGGGTTTGAGCCACTCGATTGGCGATCAACTCTCTTCCGAGTTCCTCCAACTTGATCCGATTCGTAATGCGGCCTCCGGTATAGAGGGGAATGGTAATGCTTCCTCCAAAACTGAACAGATTAAGATTATGTTCTCCCGCCCCATCGCGGATGATATTTCCCTGTTTCACAACCAGGGATTTCATGACAAGTGGGAGATTGTCCGGGCCATACGTGAAATCTGAAATTTCCACATCGATCCGCCCGAACCATTCTCCTTTCGCTGCGAGAATGCCTTGGTCCGCCACATCCACTTCTTTCCGTATCGCGCTGAGGCCGGGGTTGTGTTTGAGGGCCAGCTTGATGAGATCGGGTAACCCCATCTTGGGACGGACCATCTGTGAGGTGGTTTCCCTAACACTTCCTGGTTCCTGCCCAAGAACAGAGGAAGAAAACGCTGGTGACCACAATATGAGGAAAACCAGCACGCCGACCCAAGCTGTTCCTTCCAAAGACCTCGTGTTTTCCCTACGCACGAAAGAACTCAGTTTTTTACACGTCATCGCTTCCCCCTTCTGCAGAGGACATGATGTGTGGGAAGTCTCCGTGGGAAAACGGCTTGGGCTTTTTGCGTTTTTGTATGAGAACAATCTCACCTCTGCTCTTAATAATGTGGTCAAACCCAGCCTTCAGAATCCTGGCAGCAAACCAATGAATCGTTTCTAGGCCGCCAATGTCCAAATGAATGGGGTACGAAGAAACAGGAAATGTCTCCAATTGTTTGAGCAATTGCCATGCAGCCTTTTCACGCAAATCACCCTTGAGAATGACGCAAGGACGACCTCGTCTCGTTGTTACATTCATCTGAAATCGTTTGAGATTAATGACGCTCATGGGATGGCCAGATTATTGGGGTTAATGGATAGATATGAGGCTTGTCTTTCATAATTCCTTCAAGTAATCCTTGATGCTTTCTTTGATAAGGTTGGTGTCAGGTATTCCCACCAAGTTTCCCCCGGTCCTGTAGAGCCGGCATTTCAAACCAAAATCCTCTCGTGCCCTCGCTTGAACCTCGACATCTAAACCATTCACCCGAATGGTGGGCGACCCAAGAAACCGATGAGTCAGTGCGTCTTTATGGGTTTCAACCGGAACAGAATCGATGGACAGATCAATGCCCTCTTCCTTGAGGACCTTTTTCACTTGTTCCACAGCTTTTGGGTAAGAGGGACAACCATCGAAATAGAACACTTCAATTTTCATGTCGATCCTCCAACATCTACTCCGTACTAGGGACAGTTAGGGGGGCTTCCTACATGCCTTAGAACAATATTTGTGCCCCTCTATCCTAAAAAGAGCGGTCCTTTGGAAAAGGCTTATCGTTCAACCTTTTACGTCTCACAATTTTGACGATTGCTTACCTGGTATTCAGGTGGAAGTTGTTTCATGAAACGGTTAAAACGTTTACCGTTTCACCTGCGAATGGCAAGAAAGGGAAGGGAATAGAAATGGTTTGAGATAAGTTGAGAAAGAGCTGGAATAAGGATCGAAAAGAGACCTTGGGAAGGAAATCCCTGGTGGGAATAAATTTTAGAGAAAGAGTGAAGGGATGACGTATTCAGCGGGAATTGTTCTTGAGCTTCCGCCACAAGGTGGCCCGCCCAATTCCAAGTAAATTGGCCGCGGCGGTCTTATTGCCTCGGGATTTTTTGAGGGCGTGGCGAATTTGTTCCATTTCTTTTTTTCCCCCTTTCGTCCCAGAAGAGTGAAGCTCCGAAGGAAAATCTGTGAGGGTAAGATAGAGCCCCTGGGCATGCACAAAGGCATGCTCAATCGCGTTTTCCAGCTCACGAATATTACCAGGCCAGGGGTAGTCCATGAGAGCAGCGACGGCATCTTGAGTCGGACCCAAAATGCTTTTCTCCATCTCCATATTATATTTGGCAACAAAGTGCTTCACGAGTAAGAGGATATCCTCCCTTCGTTCTCGGAGAGGGGGAAGATGAATTGGAACCACCTTCAACCGATAATACAAATCTTCTCGCAGTAACCCCTTCTTGAGAAGATCCTTGAGGTCTTGGTGGGTGGCTGCCAGAACCCGTACGTTCACTTTTCGTGACTTGACTTCCCCCACTCGTTCAAATTCTTTCTCTTGCAGAACACGAAGAAGTTTCAATTGCAAATAATTGCTGAGATCCCCAATTTCGTCTAAGAGCAAGGTCCCGCCATCCGCTGCCTCGAACCGACCGATCTTGTCACGAATAGCTCCGGTGAACGATCCTCGGACATGCCCGAATAATTCAGATTCAAGTAACGTTTCCGCCAGGGCCGAACAGTTAACCTTAATCAGGGGCCTAGAAGCTCTTGGGCTATAATGATGAAGAGCATGGGCAACAAGTTCTTTGCCAGTTCCACTTTCCCCTTGGATTAAGACCGTCGTATCCATGGGGGCGACTCGTTGGATCTTTTGAAACAATCTCTGCATAGTTGGACTTTTCCCGATAATACGGGCCAAACGCCATTTTCCTTTGAGTTGTTCTTTAAGCAAACGATATTCCGATATGTCACGAAAGACCACTACCACACCTTCTGCTAAGCCATGCCCATCAAACAACAAGGACGTTGTCACCGCCACGGCACGCGTGGTTCCATCTCGCCTGATAATTTCGACTTCCACGTCCTTTGCTGCTTGTCCATGCTGTGAATCAGCCATGAAACAGTGGCTTTCACACAGCGACCCTCGAAAAATCTCCAGGCAAGGTTGTCCAAGAATCTCCCCAGAGGAAAATCCAGTAATCTCCAAGCCTGCTTTATTGACCTGGGTGACTATAAGATCTTGGTTCACGACTAAAATTCCCTCTGTAATACTATTTAAAATACCCCAAAGGTTTTCCTGAAGCAGGAGTTGGCCTGTGGCAGCCCCTGACGCTATGTCGCCCTTGAGGTCAGGGCTTCGCGGCACCGCCTTCGTATTGTTAGCGGGAGGAATTACAGGCGTGTCCCTTTTTTGTTTGGAAGGAGAGTGTGGCGAAACACGAGGCTGGGAAGACAAAAGTCACCTCTACGCTTTTGAAAGCAGTTAAGAGTGTTAGAGAACAGATCGTTTCCTCCATTTTCAATACACGACAATGTGATCTGCTGATGAGAATAGTTCAACCATTTGATTGAGGGGTATTGGGGTGACCGCAGAATCAATTTTGGATAGATTAATATTATAGAGCAGCATCATGGTTTGATTCCCGTAAATTTCTACACCCAGACTTTTGAGAAATTGAAAATAGTCTCCGTAATTGTGTGGCACCTTCTCAAGGGATACTTCCATTTGTTCGGCAAGACTCTGTCGTTCTCGTTCGGGGAGGGTGGCACGGTCTAGGGCGGTGCTGCCCGAACCGAACAGGCTATTGAACCACCCAAACCCTTTGGTCACAGACGTGACCGCGCTGGCATCCACTAATATTTTGACTTGGTGACCGGCTTTCGTCATGGCCCAGACGACATTCGGGACTGCACAAATTTGTGCGTCGTCTTCAGCTAGAGAGGTTTTCATATGGATCAAGATTTGGGCTGCTTCTCCGTGGGGTATATGGCCGAATAATCCCCAAGCAAGTAAGGCTCCCACCACCATAAATTTCTGAATCCAGTTTCCCATTGACCATTTCTCCTCTTGTCTTCTGCACTCAACCGGTTTTCGGCTTGATCTATCACAGGCTCAGGCCAGCATCTCTAGCAGAGCCTTAACGAGGGCAAGAACAAGCCCGTGGCCCATCTTTCTTGTTCCGGCAGATGCCGGCTGAGATCAGTGGCTGCAACAGCCTGCTCCAGCTAAACTGTGTTGTCCTGTAACATGCCCTTTGTAGACCTCAAAGGCTTTTAACGCCCACTCTTCTCCAGGGCATCCTTGCATGGTCATGGCCACATCTAAGAATTCGATAAATTCTTCCTGGGAAATTCCTTTGTCACAGGCCATTTTCACATACGCGTCAATACAGGGTTCGCACCGTAGGGCAATAGAGATACTCATGGCCGTCAACAGTTTGTACTTGGCGGGCACGGCTTTTTCTCGATATGCCTCTTCGCGCATTCGCATGACTCCACCGGTCACCTTGGGGCTTAATCGCCTCAATTCTTCGAAGGTCGACTCCGGTGTGTTCGTTTCGACTTCATGCATCAGCAGGACTCCTTTCCATTTTCTGAGATTAGGTTAATTGGGTGGCGGCCAACTCCCCAAATGATGTGTTTACTGTTACTCAATCACTGATGGGTCCATGGTGATGTTCCAGAAATAGTTCTGGTTACCCAACTGGGAGCACCGGATACAATGCTCCCCTTAGGGGGTTATTTGAAAAGTGAAGACCAGAAATCCCGGAACACATTGCGCTCTTTCTTTTGAATGGTTAGGGAACCATTGGGAATAACGGTGGCCTTGTAAGTGTCGAACACAGTACTGGCACCTCTGATGGCTTGCACCAATTGATCAGGATTGCCTTGCCCTGGCTCAACCGTGACAATGGCTCCGCCACTCGGATAACTCACCTCGGCAGATTGAACCCCGGAAACGGACATCAGGGCGGCATGCACATCTTTTTCACAACTTGCGCAGGTCCACCCATCAATTTTCAGCGTGATGATTTCCCCTGAGGGAGCACTCGCAGAGAGTTCTTCCGAGGCCGCAAGAGCGCCCCGAGCCAATATGCCCTGTGTGACGAGAAACATTGCTAGAAACATCAATGGAAACAGTCTTCGTATCATGGTTTCACCTTCCTTTATTTGAAAATTCCCAGCCAATAGGGGGACAGAACAAAAAAGAGGGTCAGCACCGTAGCCAACCAGAGAAAGACAACCGATTTCGAGCGTATTCGTGAATCCGTACAATGTGAGTCTGAGGCACAAGCGGCTTTGGGCTTGCGATACACGAGATAAAATCCGGCTCCAATCGCCACCATAGCGACAACAATGAAAAAGGGTCGGTATGGGACAAAGGCTTTCAGAACTCCTGCTGTATTCGCTAAAAAGCCTGTGGCTCCAACACCTACCCCAAGCCCAGCAAACAGCACAGGCCCAATACAGCAAAGAGAGGCGAGAAAGGCCGCAATGATTCCACCAACCGAAGCGATGGAGGCAGGCTCCTTGAAATTTTTTGCGCCTTCACTTTCTTGAAATGAGGGTTTCTCCGATATAATTACCGCTCCAGAATTTGATTTCTTATGCATGGTCTCCTCTCATGTTTCGTATAATCACTCATTAGAACATTCTCACCTCAATAATTCGCAGGGAAAAACTTTCCCCAGATCCGTTCCGTGACAATCCACAAGAACCCGGTTCCGCCTATGAGGGCAAGGCCTAACCACATCCAACCATTCGCTCCAAGGTCTACAATTTGGAATCCATGCAGGACCATCACGATGGCCAGCAGGAGGAAATACGGTCCCGTAAAATAACAATGAGTCCGTCCACACCGTGCGGCATTGACCACGCACGCAACTCCTTTCCACAGAAGCGCACCAGTCCACATGATCGTTCTCGTAAAGGGGTCTACAAAAACTCCAACGATTAACAGTGCTCCCGGCAATCCCCATAGAAATGCATAGGTGTAGGAATCACTGACCCAATCTTTCAATTCAAAAGATTCTCTGTTTGGCATGAGCGATAACGTCTAGATTTCCACTTGTATCTCACTTATGATAAACCCTGTAGTAACTACAGATACAAGAGGTTTTTTTTGGGGAGAGGCGCACATGGTCACCATTGGCGAATTATCCAAGCAGACCCGCTGTAATATTGAAACCATCCGCTATTACGAGCGGATTGGTCTGCTATCCAAACCACCGAGAAGCCAAGGCGGGCACCGCCTCTATGACAAAGAACAAATCAAACGGTTGGTCTTTATCCGTCGCAGCCGGGAACTGGGATTTTCGCTTGAGGAGATTCGCACGCTGTTCAGGCTGGTTGACGGCGACCGGTACACGTGCCAGGAAGTGAAGGGGGTGACGGAACAACATCTCAGGGATGTCAGGAAGAAAATCTCAGATCTGCGGAGGCTTCAAAAGACACTTCGTTCGATTTCCTCCCAATGCGAAGGAGGTTTGGTTCCGGACTGTCCTATTATTGAATCGCTGTTTGCAGAACAGCAACGAACTACACAGTGAAGTCCAGCACGAAGATACGGGTTCCCAAAACTTCTCGATCACTCTGGCGCAATAGTTCCCATGATAGTCAAGACCTTAAAGACATTGAATAAAAACTGAAAGCCGAAATTCGCGTCTATCGGCTCGTGTTACGTGACAAAAGGACCTCACGCCTTCCTGAGGTATTGTTGGGGTTGGCCCTCGTCTCAAATGGCAAAGGGAAGAAACATCTATCATCAAACAATTGGAGTTAGGCGAAACACGGAGAATCACAGCATGCAGAGCTTCCCTATTTGAGTTAGCCCTTAAACTGGCCGACATATTTTTATAAACATTGACGAGGCATAATTCACATGATACCTTCCGAGATGCCGCGTAGCCTAAACAATTAGACAGTCCATTTTGAGAAGAGCAAGGATTGCGGGCGTATGAAAGTATGGGTTTCCCTCCTTTTATTTGGGATCTTCAGTCTCCCCTTTCTTCATGACCATCGCATCCAACTGGCAGAAGCCGGATATGGAGCCCAGGGTCCTGAACAGGCAGATCTGGTCCGCCATGTTCATCTGGCAGAGCATTCTTCTCACGGACCCCAGCCAGAATCTGGTGAGCACCAGAACCAGGACCTATGGCCAATTCTTGACCATGTTTCCCTCATCACCCTGACTTCAGGTTCGAGTACTAACCTTTTCACCATTCTGCCCATAGTCGACGCTTCGCCCAAAGACTATCCGTCACCTGATCTACCTCAAAGATTACGGGAGCCAACGTCACCTGTTCGCGGGAGTCCGCTGAACACACTCAACACTGTCCTTCCTTCCACAAGCCTTCTTCTTCCTATCCATTCAGGAAGAGCTCCACCTCTTTTCCCTTTGTAATACATTTCCATTCCCTACAGTTTTAGCAAGTCATTGCTAGCCATTTAACGGATTGCCCAGGTGTGGGCTGGCTGCTGCACTTTTTCTGCCTCATGAGTTTGTGAAGATCCGGCTTATTGAGGCTGTGAATGTTGTTGGGACTCTTGAGTCTTGTCTATCAAAAGTAGATTGCGCGTTGAATCTGAAAGAAGGTAGACCATGAAACGAATGTTTTTCTGGGCTTTGGGTTTTATTGTGTTAGTTGTCGTGGGTGTGACGGCCATTCTTGGTGGAGGATTTCGTTTGGATTCCATCACCGGTTCACAAGATTTAGAGGAAGGTCCAACGGAGCCGGACCCCATTTCGATTACCTTGTGGTCTGACAAGGCCGAGCTTTTCTTGGAGTATCCGCCATTTGTGGTGGGGCACGCCTCC
>DOFS01000625.1 GCA_003523945.1 Nitrospiraceae bacterium
CTGACGGAAATTTTCTTAAAAACCCCTTCATCCGCATCAAAATGGCAAATCTCCACTTTAGGCATCTTGGCCGCTTCGACTTGACTCGTTCCTAACATATACACACCCACAAAAGCTGCACTGAGCCATACCGATGTTCTCCTTTTTCCATCGACTAAATTCATAACATCCTCCAAATGTGTGGTTATGAATAGTACATCGGTTGGTTATTCAAAAAAGGAAAGTACCACGGAGCAAAATAATTTCACCCCCGACCGAAAACCGTAAATACAAGGGGACCCTCCCATTATTAAATCGCGCACATACTGGCTTGGGATGCTTCAACCAATGGTCAAGGGCAAAGCCCCTGAGTGGCACCATCCCAAAGAAACGCGACGCTTAATTAAAGGGGATTTTCTGTAGGTCACGTCGGAAATCAACGGAGATAAGCGGCAAGTACTATCAGAGGGCATCCGCAACAAGCCATCCAAGCAGGTGAGTCGGCAGACCCCATCCAACTATGGACACCAGAGCAGGAGTGTGAAATAACAGCGGGCTTTAAAAAAACAGGGTTTGGAAATCTCACCGGCGCCAAAGAACAACTTGGCGATCTTTATGATTACGGCCAGCTCCACCTCTTCCGCGAGGTTCATGGAAAAACCTGAACTGCAATTATTCACGGGGACGAAATCTGGGAAGCTAAGTTAGTTATTAGCTGTCACTCTGAGCAAGAGGCGAAGTATCTGCAAAAAACTGCATTTGATACTAAAAACAACCCCATTTGCGATTGGAGGTATGACGAGAACATGGGCAACGGAATTGGCTTGTTGAGGAAAGGCTACACAAACACCATCAGAGGTAGGATTTGAATCGCGGGACCCTCCAAACGAACTTCTGTCAACTCGGCATTAACACCTTCTGAAGACGTGATTGGGTTCATCACGTCTTCAAGAAGCTCCGGCTTGAGAAGGGCCATGCCATAGTTTTCGAATGGACATACCGATTGGCCTTTCCTTACAACCCGAGTGACCTTTCCAAGAACACGGACGGAGTTCTTGTGAAGTTCACTAAGAGTCAAATCCCTCAGGTTCTCTGTACGAAGCGTTACGATCGCAGTAGCATCTTGTGGAACAGAGCAACGCATAATCGTATTCGAGAAAGGCGTTCGTGCTCGATCTTTATGGAGGGCCTCACGGATTTGGGAAATTTGGTTTGTTTGTGGATTCTGAGCCTTTTTAGGATTTTTTTTCTGGCTTCCAGTCCCTATTTGCAACTGAACCC
Organism: Nitrospiraceae bacterium; assembly: GCA_003523945.1. Classification (GTDB taxonomy): domain Bacteria; phylum Nitrospirota; class Nitrospiria; order Nitrospirales; family UBA8639; genus Nitrospira_E. The sequence continues at coordinate 1,261 of DOFS01000625.1, forward strand.
CCTCACTTGAGGCCACCTCACTGAGGATTACCACCGCATCAATGTAGTCAATAATGCTGTCGATGGCATTCTTCTCTATTGTTCCTGCGATTTCCACAAGAGCTCCTGGTTTCACAGAATCGAGATCTTCGATCCTCTGTGGATCTACTATGTATCCTCCATCCTGACGTAGTCTTTCATAGAGTACTATTGCTACTGATGCCTCCGTATGTGCCCTGGCCTCCTTTTGCACGGACCGTTCAGTGGTGGCAATGTCACCTGACACTGAACCTTGAGCCGATACGTCAACAAAATTCGCAAACAACTTGCTGAGGCTCGCCTTCCCAGAAACATTGGTGTCGAGTGACTTAGACTTCGAAGACTCCATAGTGACTTCCGCCCCGAATGACATACCTCCTTCAATGGCGGCTGCGAATGAAACCAACATGGGTACATCCAGATAAATGGGGTGAATCAGTCGAATTGGGTCTGCCATATTTGACTCTTTTCTTTAAGAATCTTAAATAAAATCCAAAAGACGCCGAATTCCTATTTTTTCTATTATAAACACTTCGATGAACTTTTTCCCATTAATGTGCATGTCCTGGCTCATGTGAATGCCCATTGTCGAGTTCTTCTTTCGTTAGTTCCCACAATCTCAAAATGGGAATATCAAAATTGAGCGCGACCCCCAGGCTAGAGGATGATTGATATAGATATTGATATTGATGCCGGGTTTCGGTCCGGCAGCCGAGGTCCTTTTGTTTCGGCAAAAGGACCCAAAACCATGTTGGCCATAATGTGTCCCTTCGGGTTCCCTGCGCGGTTCGCCGACACCGGCGTCGCGCAAACTCGCTGCGCTCAAACAATGCGCGACTTTTTTCCGGTGTCGACTGCACTGCTCGGCCACATTATTAGGCCAGGAGAGCCTGCTGAAACAATGAGCCCCTTAGCCAACTCCGGAGTCTACCCTGGGCCTCAAACAAGGCCCGCCGGTTCATGAAAGCGTCCGACCCTAAGACCGGGCAGCAGGCGTCCGTCAAGGGGTGAAGGGGGCACACAGAAAAAAATCCTGTGGAAATTCATTTGAATCACCATAGGCCAAATTCCTTGACATGTTCGGAGTCAGGGAAGGAATTCAGACTAGGAGGGAGTTTAAAGGAAAGATTATGGTCGATAAGCAACTTCATGCCAGAGGCGCGGAAATCTTTTTCTCACGATCGGCGGCAAACGAGAGACAGGCATGAATATCATCTTTGGTCAATTCAGGGAAATCACTGATAATTTCGTCTTCGGTCATCCCTGAAGCTATGTATTCCAATACATCCTGGACCGTGATCCGCATCCCTCTGATGCAGGGCTTCCCACTTCGCTTCCCAAATTTGATTGTGATGATATCTGCGTAGCTCGCCTATCGACGCCTGCCGTCCTGTCCCTATTGTGGACGCTCTTATCTCACGGCGGGCCTTGTTTGAGCCCCGCGAGTTGGACCGCTCTCCCAAAACTTGCGTCCACAATATCTGATGAGACAGGACGGGGCGTCACTGGTTTTGGCTCCTTTTGCCGAAACAAAAGGAGCTCGTCTGCAGGGGCGAAACCCTGCATCTCCCGTACATTTAAAAATACTCGGCTAGAAGCTGAAATTTAAAGCAGAGTTTGTTTATCAATTAAATGATTCCCTTACACGCCTGGGACGATCTAGTGACTATGGCCATCACCAGCATGTGAATGCCCATGTTCGAGTTCTTCCTTGGTGGCTTCTCGCACACTCACAACATTAATATCAAAATTGAGCGCGACACCGGCCAGGGGATGATTGGTATCAATGGTGACGGCATCACCATCAACTTTCACCACCACAATTTCTTGCGTCGCGCCATCCGGCGCCTTGGCCTCAAAGACCATTCCCGCTTCAACCGCCTCGACTCCTTCGAACGC
>DOFS01000404.1 GCA_003523945.1 Nitrospiraceae bacterium
CCTCAAAATCTTTTTCCCAGCCCTTAAAGAATTTCGCTGGGCTAGCAGCGCCTGGCAGTTCCCCGAACTGTGCTCCGTCAGCAGGACGGGTATTCAAATCGGCAGGTGGAATATCCAGAGGTTCTGCTTGATCCCATTGGACCGGTACCGCGCCCGTGGTCATCACGACAAGGGCTTGGACATCACGGACTTCATCCAATTTCGTTTTGGTCTCCTGGTAATGGACCGATGCAGCACCATACAGCCTTGGGTGATAGATGAGCAAAGCGCCTGCGGGTCGCGCTCCCCGAATGGGCACAAAATGTTGGCGGATGTCCGGAGGAAGAACCGGTGGATGCGTGGTGCCGTCTTTGGAAGGTGTTCCGGCAGAAGATTGAGAAGCGGCGGCTAGGATTTTTGCGGAGGGGGATGACGCTGCAGAACCGGACTGCGCAGCTTTCACGGGATCCATCAAGGTTTTGATTTGCGTCCGGGTTAACGGCCCTCGAAGATAGGACAATGCCCAACGGGTCTCAAAAATTTCCGGCCCATCGTCATGGACGTTGTTCATGAGAAACACCCGGTTCCCGAGGCCGGAGATCATCTGCTCCATCTTCTGACGATTGAAGTTTCCTTGACTGTTGGCCGCAGCGCCTTCCAATCCATCCAGTACGCGGGCCATGTCTCGTTCGGTCTGGAGTCGTCCGATAAACCAGGTGCCCGTATTGCCCAATCCTTTGTAATCCAGGTCAACCGGGTTTTGAGTCGCGAGCACGACGCCAAGGCCATAGGCTCGAGCCTGTTTCAACATGGTCAGCATCGGAGCTTTGGATGGGGGATTTTTGATCGGCGGAAAGAAGCCAAAGACTTCATCCATATAGAACAGTGCGCGCAGACTGGTGGTGCCCGATTGGCTTCGCATCCAACTGACCATTTGAGTGAGCAGGAGACTGACAAAAAACATCCGCTCGGTGTCATTCAGGTGTGCGATGGAAAAAATAGCGATGCGGGGTTTGCCGGTTGGGGAATGCAACATTTGATCGATATCCATCGGCTGGCCCTCCAGCCATGCAGAAAACCCTGGTGCTCCCAATAAATTATTAAAACGCATGGCCAACGCGAAGCGATCCTTCGAGGAAAAAACCGATTCCAGATCCATCACGCCCAACTTGGAAAACGGCGGGGTTTGGATTCGTTGGATCAGAGAGGAAAGCGTGAGGTCTTGTCCGGCTTCCCAGGAGGTTTTCAGGACATTGGCCAGCAGAATATGTTCGGGGCTTTGCAGGGGGTCGGCATCCTGACCAACCAGGTTGAGTAAGCTGGTCGCCGTAATGCCCACCCGGTCCCCTAAGAGTTCTGCGTCTTCAAGAATTTTGGGGGAAGGCACCGCAAACGATTGGAGAATGGACACAGGAAGTCCAGCCGTGCTCCCTGGGGTATAGACCAAAAATTCCGCGGCTTCACGGAGTTTCGCGATTCTGGCTCCATCCTGCCCCCAGGCCTCCAAGCCGGCTTTCCATTTGGTTGCTTCTTTCTCAGCGAATGCCTCCGGCGTGAGGGCTTTTTTCTTTGCGTCAACGGGATTGATCCAGGGAAGAAAATCGCTGCCACGCAGATCTGGAAAGGTCAGTAGGAGATTGGCGATATCGCCTTTGGGGTCAATGATGATGGCAGGGACATTGTCGATCGCGGCTTCTTCCAAGAGGCCAATACACAAACCGGTTTTGCCGCTGCCCGTCATGCCGACACAGACTGCATGGGTGACCAGATCTTTCGAGTCATAGAGGAGGAGGCCGGGTTTGGCTGATTTGGTGGCGAGGTCGTATGGCCTCCCTAAATAAAACACCCCGAGCTTTTCAAAATCAGACATGATCAGCCACTCCCTTCGTTCACTTGCAAATAGAAGTTCCCTGGTTAAAAATGGGTGAGGGAAATTCGTTTCCTGGTTATTCTTTTCAATGGCACTGTAGCCCTGACCGGGGCTCTGAGCCAGAGATACGATACCAAAGAAGCCAGGACCGTCGCATTAAATAAGGATTCATGAAATCAATAATGGTCCAGCCAATTGAGAGATCAAAACATTGAACCCTATGGCAAATTGACATTCTTAGTTATTTGACCAAAAATCAAATTTGTTAGACTCGACAATTTTTTTTAAGCAGCCAGGTGGATCTCAAATATTCCAAAGGAAGTTGCTCAATCCGAAACGAGGAGAGTCTCATGACCAAGACGAATAAGCAGTCAGGAACGAACGTACATGAGATTGCTGACGGGATCTATCGCATAAACACCCCGGTGGTGATTGAAGGTGCAGGCGGGTTCTCGTTTAACCAATACCTCATCGTGGATGATGAACCGTTCCTCTTCCACACCGGCCCCCGGAAAATGTTCCGATTCGTGCGTGAAGCGGTGGCCAGCGTGTTGCCGGCTGAAAAGCTTCGATATATTTCGTTTTCCCATGTGGAAGCCGACGAATGTGGGTCACTCAACGAATGGCTGGCCGCTGCTCCCCAGGCTGTGCCGTTGTGCGGGACAGTTGCGGCCATGGTCTCGATTAATGATCTTGCCGATCGGGCGCCTC
>DOFS01000034.1 GCA_003523945.1 Nitrospiraceae bacterium
TTTTACATCCTCCCTGATTGGTAAACACCAAAAAATTATTGGATTGGGCTCAAACGAAAACCATCTAAGGGGAGCAAGCAATTCTCCCCATCTTGGTCAAAGAAAGAATTAGGAGATTTGGAAAAGGGCACCTGCCCAAGCGATAAAATATTTTCAAACCAGAGTCAAGCGGACATCTTGGAGGCATTGTTGTGTCCGGCCTAATAAGTCAGACCTCCTTATCTCCAAAAATTTTCATTTCGTCTAGCGGAGCATTACATTCATATATATTGGACGCCACTTCATCGGGGACGATCGGAACCGAACTCTCAATATAGATTCACGGCCCTTTCCCCCATCATTAGGTTTGACGAACCATATTAACTCTTTCACAATATCACCAAAATGGTTAATCGCTTACTTTTTACGGTGTTTTTAATTCTTCCGCAATTTGTGACTGATGTGTGTACCTCGCATGCTGGCGAAAACATCGAAAACCTCAAAGCAGGTGTTGTAAAAATCACCTCTACCTTTGGGGGGATAAAGCGTTTGGGAACCGGGATAATAATAAAGCTCGAAGAAAATTCTGCCTATATTATAACCGCATCACATGTTGTAGAAGGAGACCCAAACCCCTTAATAACTTTTCACACAAGGCCAAACCATTCTTATTCAAGTCGAATTATAGGAATAGAAGCCGATAATCCCAAAGGATTAGCAGTAATGATTGTTGAGGACAAAATTTCCATTAAATCAAAGGAACTTAGTGTTGACCAAACAATGTCCATTAGTGGAGGCGAGAAAGGCATTCTCATCGGTTTCCCACGTATCTCAGGCACACCATGGATGGTCACACCAGTGACTTTAGGAGGCCAATACGGACGAGATCTGATATTTTCTGGTGTTGCAGATGAGGGAAACTCCGGAGGCCCGATAATTATTGGTGGCAAAGTGGTGGGAATAATTACTCACATGGCAAATCAATTTGGAAAAGCCACACCCGCTGTATCTATCATTCAGGCTTTGGGAGGATGGGGCATCCTACCTCAAAATTTTAAAGAGCAAAACTCAGAAGAAAGCAATGAAGTTAAACTTATTCGTATATTGGAAAAAGAACTTCTCTTCAAGAACAGGCAAATAGAAAGTTTACTTCAACAATTTCTACCCAATATGGATCTAAAGCCTTCTCCATTAGCTCGTGAAACTGCGAAAGCCATTCCCCAAGATAGTGATCCATATATTCAAGCCTTAAAGGCAATTGGAGAAGAAAACTATAATAAGGGCCGCAATTATTTAGACCTAGCAATTCATAACCACCAAATAGAATTAGGAAAGGCCTATTTGGCATATGGTCGGATTGAGGAAACAAACTTTCAATTTATTCGAGCAGAAGAGTGGTACAACAAAGCCTTACAGGAAAGTCCCAAAGACCCAGACATCATGGAAAGACTAGGACATGTTCTTTTCCAAAATTTCAAACTCATAGAAGCTGAAACGATTTTCTTACAAGCCTTGTCGATCAGTGAAAAATTGTATGGAGAAACTCATTACAAAGTTATCGGTTTCAAAAATTACCTTGGTGGAATTTACAATGGCTTAGGAAAGAACGCTCAAGCATTAAGCCTGGAAAAGGAGGCACTCCTAGGCTGGAAAAAGTCTAAAGGCCCTGAGCACCACATGGTAGGAATAACATTTACCATAATTGGCCAAATTTACACTTCCCTCGGCGAATATGAAAAGGCTGATGAAGCCTTTCACAAAGGCATTGAGATACTGGAGAAAAATCCCTCAACAGGTAGGGGTTCGTTGGGTGTTTCCTGGTGCTTGGCTGCCGTAAGCCCTTTAAAGGCCCAACAATTCGAGAAAGCCATTTCTCTTCTTAGACAAGGAATCACCATTTCGGCAGACGCAGATTTCTATTCTGCTTGGATATGCCATTCATTTATTGGAATAGCCTATGGTGGACAACGTAAATGGAGTTTAGCAGAGAACCATATTGAAAGGGCCATGCAATCAGCAAAAAAGAATTTGGAATACGATAGTCCAATAATAGCGATGGCATATATAGCCTTGGCTGCGATCTATTTTGAGCAAAACAGGCTTTCAGATGCTCACACTTTAGCGGTAATAGGGGTTGAAATTTTGGACAAAAGATTACAGCCAAACTATTATGGCCCTCCCTTCCTTGTTGACAGTTTAATTGCGGGATACCAGATATTAGGAGAGGAAGATAAGGCTAATGCGCTAATTGAAAACAGGATATCTTTAATAAATATTAGTAATTTTATAAAAATGCTGGAAAATTCAGGTGTGAAAACTCGTCGAATTCCCTAAATGTTTTTAGGCAAAATAAATAAATGTTCGATTTTGAGATCCTTACATCTTTCCGTATTTAGCGGTGAAATGGCTGAGGAGCGACGCTTGCTCATGAAAGCGGAACCGCTTCAAGCCCACGCCCCACCGGAACGCTAATTCCAGCAACTCCACAATATAATCAACATAAATTTGGGTATAGACCCACCTGGGAATCGCCAACCGAACAAGTTGGCGAGGGCCCGGCTCTTCTTCCCCGGTTTACGGATTGCTTTTTCCAAACATGTCGGTGCCAATTTCCATTTACGGAATACCAACAGCAATTGAGACAAGGGTGTAAGTCCTTTTTTTCGACTGCTATCCCCGGCAGGCTTCCCCCTTTGAGAACAATATTTTATTTCTTCATACAACGAGGGTCTGCTTGTTGAATGGCCGCGATCTTCTGATCATCGAACGGGATTGGGGCGCACCCATGCCCCTTTTCACAGACGAAGTCGAACCTGGCGGCCGGCTGATGACAACTTAAGCACGTGACCCCTTGCGATGCGTTGACGACGTTGTCTCCCCGATCCGCAATCTTGGTGCCTTCTTTGGAGACTTCCAAAAAGAAAAATTCCCAGCCGTTCGTTTTAGGGAACTTGTCATGTGAATGCTTTACCATCGCTTCATGAGGAACAAGTTGCAGAATGGTTCCAACTGGATACTCCGTCTCCGGTACGCTGTCCCGTAAGATACGCTTGGCCTCCTTGAGTTTTCCCGGATCCGCGTGGTTGATGCGCGTATTCCTGACCTTCGGCAAATCGAGAATGCAACCGAACGTGTGTTCGGACACCGTGATTTCCTGAGCCGACACACCATACACCAGACAAAACACGAGTCCACCAACAAGAGCGCCCCGTTTTAGAACACAAATGGTGGGTTTGCATAAGCGCGCCATGAAATGACCCATTAACGTTCTCCTTTCCTTTTCCCGCTTGAGGGAAGACATGCGCAAGCCATTACCCTTAGGCCAATTATTATAAATTCGATCTATGTTTATCGCATTACCTTTTCGTGCACCAATACCAAAGAGTTGGGGGAGAACCGGAAATTTTCCTTCAGTCTTTATCTAGACAAGGTGGGATCAGGCAAAAAAAGATGTCCCGAAAAACCAAGGAAGGTTCAGAGCACTCGACGATTTAGAGGGCCTTCGAATCACGGGCAGCAGGGTAATAATAATCGAAGCAGAAGGGGCACAAATCATGCCTGATATTAGGAGGAACGGTGTCGACACATTCGGAAACCCAATCCCATCGATTCTGGTGCTTCACATTTTTCACCTTCCGGCAATGGGCACATTGATGAATAATTCCGTTTTTATCACTATAAATATCTGACAACCGAATTTCCTGTGGCTCCTTTAGGGCAGAAGGTCCACGCGGCCTTTCCTGAACCAAGGCATTTACCACAAGCAACCCCTCATCCCTTCTAAGGGCATACAAGGTCATCAGGTATTTTCGAAAAGTCTCGGCACTTGAACATTCATAAACAAGTTGGTAGGGACGAGACTGATTTCTGCCATCTTCTAAGCATGCTTGGAAGAAATCAGCGTAAAACGCCTTGAGGTGCCGCGTGACGGATTCAAGGACATTTCTCCCCAGCTTCCATTCTGAAGAAATGGCGGGCTCTCCATGATTTTCTTTGGCAAAGGTAAACCAGGCAGGATTGAAATAGGCCAGGGTAAGATCTTTCCACAATCCATAGACAGGAGCCGAATGGGTCTCAATATTTAATTCATTGAAACTGCCTAGAATCTTGCGAAAGGAAGGATGACAGCGGTCAGTCACGTACAAATCCCCTACCCCGGTTTTCCAGAATTGAACGCAATTTGGATTTTTTGGGGAAACTATATTCATTTTGCCGAAAAGTCAATGAAAAACGCCGAGGGAGAAGGGATGGGAGATTTTTAGTCGACCTCTAAAGCCTGCAATCTCACTACGTCCACAATGTTCAATCTATGGCAGTCCACTATTAGGTGGGTTTAATTTTGCGCGGATATCAGTCTAATTTTTTGTCTCACACCTCACTTGCGCTAAGTTCGTTATTCCGATCAATCCGTAGCTGGAAGGCTTCAGATCTCGACGGGTGATGGCGAAGGAATTTCCCGCAGCCAAAGTCAAATGCTAACGGGAAAATTCAATGGGGAAATTTCTTAAGGACTGTCTTCAGATGGGGACTTTGGTTTTTTATCGGATGTTGCCTTCTTTATGGCAGTGGCAGTCTTGCCTGCGGCTTCAGAAAAATTTTCTCCTACTCGTTTACCAAAACGCCGAGCCCAGCCCATAACGTCGGAGATGGTCGAATCGGAATCTGCTTTGGCGGGTTGATGAACATTCGATTCACTTTCACCTTTGGTCGTTGTGGATTCCTTCCCATTGGCTAAGACAGGTAATTCCAACAGCAAGACGAGCAACACTCCGCAAACAGCGCGGATTGCGGTATGACTCCAGTCGCACGCGCTTATCCCTTTACGCAATACCATATGGATATCTTCTCATCGGTTGAATCGGTACGGGACGTTGGCAACTTAACACGCACCCAAACTAGAAAAGAATAAAAGGATTAGGATT
>DOFS01000033.1:0-8010 GCA_003523945.1 Nitrospiraceae bacterium
GCGAAGAATTTATTATCAGCACGTTTATTAAAATCCATCCCTTGGCATTGCTGGAGTATGGCCAAATAAAGGATGCCGGCGTGAAAGCTGAAATTGATCGTCTCACCACTGCCTATCCCGACAAAACGCAATACTTCATCGACAGACTCGCTCAAGGGGTCGGCATGATCGGGGCAGCCTTCTACCCCAAGGATGTCATTGTCCGCATGAGCGACTTCAAGTCGAACGAATATGCGAATTTAATTGGCGGCAGGGCTTATGAACCGACAGAGGAGAATCCCATGCTCGGATTTCGTGGCGCGTCCCGCTACTACGATCCCCGCTACCGGGAGGGCTTTGCCTTGGAGTGTCAGGCCATGAAAAAAGTCAGGGAGAAGATGGGACTCACGAACGTGAAACTGATGATTCCCTTTTGCCGGACAGTTGAGGAAGGCAAAAAGGTTCTCGGGGAGATGGCCAAGCACGGACTAAAACGTGGCGAGAAGGGCCTGGAAGTCTATGTGATGTGCGAAATTCCGAGTAACGTGATTCTGGCGGAAGAATTTGCCGAGATCTTCGATGGGTTTTCCATCGGCTCAAATGATCTGACACAGTTGGTGCTGGGCGTGGACCGGGATTCAGAAATCGTGGCCCATGTGTTTGATGAGCGTAATCCCGCAGTCAAAACATTCATCGCCCAGGTTATCAAGGCTGCGAAGGCCAAAGGGCGGAAGATCGGCATTTGCGGTCAGGCCCCCAGTGACTATCCCGAGTTTGCGCAGTTTCTCGTGAAGCAGGGCATCGACAGCATCTCCCTGAATCCCGACGCCGTGGTCAAAACCACGGTCAAAATTCTGGAAATGGAACAAGGGTTGTCCGGACAGACTACATGAGAGGCGTTGAGTTGACCCCATGCCCGGCATGTTTCGAATGTGCCCCTCAATTACCAAGCTCCCTCAGGTGTGGACGATTCTCGCATTCTTCCTGTGGCTGCCATTGATACTTTCTGCCCACGTCTCTGCACAAGAAACCCACGTTGAGCGAAAAGCATCCGAACAAAATCACCTCGTCGTTCTCCGTGCCGGAAATGTCGTAAACCAGGATTACTTTGCCGTCGGAAATTCCATAGAGATTTCAGGAACGGTCAACGGTGATGTGTATGCGGCCGGCGGACATGTGTTAGTGGATGGAACCATCAATGGAGATCTGCTGGTGGCGGGCGGCAGAATCACGATCTCAGGTTCCGTGTTGCAGGATATACGGGTGGCAGGGGGAGAAATTACGATCAGCGGTCAAGTCGCTCGAAATGTCACGATTGTGGGCGGAAGCATCGAACTGACCCCGTCAGGCATCGTTCAAGGAAGCTTGGTAGCAGGAGGCGGGAATGTCCACCTCGCGGGGCTGCTTGAGCAGAATGCCATGATTGCCGCAGGGAACCTGATCGTGTCCAACATCATTAACGGTCGTCTCAAATCGGCAGCCGGACTCATTCGTCTCACCTCAAAGGCCCAGGTCGCGCGGGATGTCATGTACTGGAGCGGCCAGAAGGCTTCGATCGACAGCCAGGCCAGGATTGGGGGAGTGGTCACGAGAAAACACCTCCCTACTGAATGGGTTCCGTCAACCGAAAGACTCTTGGCGTCGTTGATCGGTTTGATCATGGTCTTCAAGTTGGCGAGTTTTTTCTCGACGTTATTGCTGGGATTACTCATCATCCGCTTTTTTCCAAAGTTTTTCCAACAGGGCATCGCACACCTACAAGAGGAACCCTTGAAGATCGTCGGGGTAGGGTTTCTCTTCCTGTTCTTGACGCCCCTGCTCGCAGGGCTCTTGAGCCTCACGGTCATTGGACTCCCTTTGGCCATGGTGCTCCTGGCTGTATTTGTCGTGTATCTCTATCTTTCTCGAATCCTGATTATTGCCTGGGCAGGTCAACGCCTGTTCGCCTGGTTCGGCAAGGGTCACTATGAGAAGTGGGGCTTCGCCGGTGGATTGCTTCTCTATTACTTCCTGACCTTTTTCCCTATTGTCGGACAGGTGGTGACCTTCTTCACCGTACTTTGCGGACTGGGCACGTTGATCTTGATCAAGAAGGAAATTTACGGGGTTTTAAGAAGCCAGGAGTTGATCTGAGGAAGCATCCCAACACTCCAGAGTGGGCAAGCATGCGATGAATCCGACTGCGGGAAACGTGTTTTATTCCTGTTGCGCCTTGAAATCAGATTGGCACTTGCTGACGATGGGTCCGGACTTCCCAGGACACGGCCATTTCACAACCTTCAAGGCCTGATGCCATTGCCGTGAACCTTCTCATGAAAAGGAAAAAAAGGAAACGAAAACTCCTTCCTTCCGCGTTGATCATTCGGAAAGCCACCACCAGGGGTTGAACCGACGAATACCTGATGCTGTTCCCGAGGGAAAGGACGCCGCATAAAAAGAAATTATGCTAGCGAGCTTTTCCAAAAAAAAAGAATCCACCACTCCAAAGGATAGGTATGAATCAATTTTCATTAAACACAGAAACCTCAACGGAGGGATTATAGAATGTCACATCCGGAATATATGACCATGACCGAGGCATTAAAGGGATTAAGGAGCCGGGGCTTCATTACCAATTTTGCCTTTCTTCATGATGCCTTTTGTGCGGTCGAAAGCGGGAAAACGTTCAAACCGGAAGAACTCTCAATTCGTGAGCATCATCGGTTTGAAGGCATCAGTGATCCCGATGATGAGTCGGTGGTGTATGCCGTTGAAACGCATGACGGTCTGCGAGGAACTATCGTCGATGCCTATGGCATTTATGCCAATTCCGAACTTGAGGCGTTTTTGGAAAAGGTCGACATGCAAGAAGAACGGTGAAAGACATTGCGGTCGGAATAACGGCCGTTTCGCCTGACCTTCCGGTATTCACCACGAGCGCCAAAATAGTTTTTAATGCTACCAGGAGGTTTTCACCCAGGAACCCCGATCGACATATGCCTTTCCGCATTCATCCGGATATCAAGCCTTGAGGGGGACAGTATTCATTCTCAGTCCTGGGCCCATTTTATCAAAACCTGAAAATAACCTGAGTACCTCTCTCCTATGACGGATCCAAGGCACAACCGATTTCACACGCATCACGGAGTTGATACTCCACGATGGCCCATATTTGCTCGTCTGACAGCAGATAGGTAAAAGGCATATGAGATGTACCTGGTACGCCGAATTTGATAATGGAAAAAAGTTCTTGCCGGGTAAGGGAACGTCGCAAGGCGGTCTGACCATGACAATGTATGCACCTGGCAAGCCCCTCATATAAGGCTTTGCCCTCTTGTATACGGTCCAAGGAAGGAGCCGGGGGGTTCGGTCTGTCAATTTCCTGAGCGGTATTGGTATGGCCAGGTTCAACGATAGAAAAAGCCACCATCAACACAAAAGCCAGGGTTTTCCCAAAACCTTTATGACGCATTCCGCCCATTTTGAGCAATCCTATCAGCATATTTCCCAACTGAATCACACGCCAAGTTGGTCCTACAAGCTTCGAAGGTTGGAGTTTGCCATCTTGGTCAACTAACCTGCCCTCTAAAGAGCAGCGCATTCATCTGATCGGTCCGCAAAATTTTCAAACCAACCTACCCGTTCTTATGCGGTCCGGAGACCCTATGGTCGAATTTCCCGGTTCAGCAGGAGGGACCCCAGTAGCATTAAATGGACATTTAGGGGAATTCGTTGGTTACTTTATAGTACCTACTTTACTTTAGTAACTAGTTACTTATCTTAACCTGTAAGCAAGCTCAAGGCAAAAATGGTTATAATTTTAATGTAGGTGACAAAATGGGAGAATGCGAACGCTGCAGAGGATTCATGGTGAGAGACAGTATTTTTAACGTGGACGGACAATTTTTAGAAATTGAAATGGGGAGATGCCTCAATTGCGGTCATGTCATCGATCTCACTCTTCTGAAAACCCGTCAAGGGGAAAAGGGTAAGCATCCAGTAAAGCAGGAAGGGGTGCTTGTCTAAGCACCTCATCTTTGTCATTTCAATTGAATTGCGTGAGGAACGCGAAAAGGAGTTGCCAATGACAGAAATCATCGGAGTGAGTACCTACCAGCGTCTACTTGCGGGCGTGATCATGGCCGGTTTAGGGGGATGGATCGTGACCGCCAGCATGATCCCGTCACTCACACGAAACCTGACGCAACATTCCATGAAGATTCTCGGCGTGAAGAGGGTTAACAAATTACGCTTTTCATGAATTCGCCCGGAAAAGGCATGTCGATTTCCCCGGGAAAATCCACTCTTTCAATAGTTCCTACGAGGACGAGGGAGGTACCGATGAACATGATTCGTCCGATTATCCAATATAAGATGCACCGTCTTGCGGGAATACTTATTCACGTTGGACAGGGGGCGATTGTAAGCATGATTGTCGCTTTCTCGCTGGGAACGCCCTATCTGCTTCATGCCGAATCCGCCCCTCAGGCCATGACCAAGGAACAGGCCATAAAGCTGGGAGAAGACTTCGGCATCATCGTCGGAGAAGTGGACGAAGAAATACGGGATTTTCTGGGCTTAGAGCGCGCAAAAGGTGTGGTAGTCTTCGAGGTAATCGGGGGAAAGCCTGCGGCCCTTGCTGGAATAAAACCCCGGGCCCTCATCAAGGAAATCAATTCCGTCGAGGTCACCACGCTGGAGGATTTCGGCCTGGCCCTCCAGGATGCGTTGCCCACAGAAAATTTTTCCGTGGCAACCTATGAGCCGTCCGACCCCGACAACCAGGGTATTAGCGGCGGAATTAACTTTCACTTTGTTCGAGTTGAAAAAAGCTAAACCGGCCCCCTTCCGGCTTGCAATCGAGAGCGGAATTGAGGATTTTAAACCCGGAAGTTGCCGGGATTTTCAACAAAAAAAATACACGCTGCCAATCAGATTCCTCAAATTCTCTAACTCTGAACTTACTCGTCTGTGGTCATTTTTGCCCGGAAGCCTAGTCAGCTCGGGGAAAATTTCCGTACATACCGTTTGAGTTACGGCTGATATACATATACCCTCCCCCACCTGTGGGAAATCCCCATTACGACATGCAGAGCCTGCCGCCGATAAACGCCCCTTCTAGCAAGTGATTGGGTGAGGATGAGGAGAGTCACCCGTCAGGTGAATCTCAAAAATGATGAAAAGGAGGTCTCCCGGACCCAGGGAATTCCCAAATCTGGTGAATGTCCGAATTGAACCGACATTTTGAGAGCGCAATATCACTCATTTTTTACGTTCAGCTCTCCCCTTTTTTAATGAGAGTATCACCGGATTTTTAGATACTGCCGTTCTTTTTTGTTCTGTATAGATCCGGGTCTTCGCGTTCGCCTGTTTGGTTTGCTGACCCTGCCACCGATAGGCCAATGTATTGATTTGATCCAGAATGGTGGTGAGTTCACGACCTTCTGTCGTAAGTCCGTAGGTCACCTGGGGAGGAACGGTCGGTGCCTGGTGACGGAAGATAATTTCAGCCTTCTCCAACGATCGCAATCGCTCAGTCAACATTTTCGAGGAAATTCCCGGCATTTGACGCTTGAGCTGCCCGAACCGGGTTTCGCCATTCTTATGCAGCCTGCACAAAATATAAATTGTCCATGGACCTGCAAGAACACGCAAAAGCGAGTCTAATGGACATCCGAAGGTGCTTGGAGGCAATATCATGGTTACTTTTTTGTACCTACTTTACTTTTGTAACTAGTTACTTATCTTAACCATGTTGGAGCAGAAGAGCAAGCCGAAACATTGACAGGAAAGTATGCCTCAGATGAGTGATGAAATGATCAGGAAATGCCCTCGGTGCAAGGGCTTTCTCATCAGAGCCGGCAGTGATAATTGTGATGGCCAGGTTCACCGGATTGAAGTATTCAGATGCCTGAATTGCGGAGAACGGGTGAATGCGACCGTTCTGATTGCCAGTGAGTCCAGAGACAGAGATCAAGGTCAACAAAAGAACCAACATTTTTCCTTAAGGAAAGCCGGTTAGCGTTAATTTCCGTTAAGAATTTTGAGAGGGTTGTTTGAGATTACGCGAACAAGAACAGGATAGAGCACCATGGCATTTTCGGAATCATCACATCACCAGGGACAGCGTTCGTTGAGGAGAAAACGTGGCATGCAAAAATACGCCTTCCAGCAAGACAGCCTTATATATTCATCTGACAATGTCCCGGATTCCGAGATGTCATTCTCGACTTCCGGTTCCTCCCATAAGAAAAAGGGTCGGAAGGCGAGCCGAAATATAACGGTCGCCCATGCCGACGAAGGCACGGAAGCCATGCCTCCTTGTCAGGAAGCCCCTCTAACCACCAATGTCCCCATCACCCTCTTCTTGAAAGAGATCGGCCGCGTTCCTCTCCTGACCCGAGAGGCGGAATTTCAGCTTGCTCAAGAAATTAAAGAAGGGACTCACCGTCTTCTGGCGACCCTTTATAGTTTGCCAGTCACACTGACAAGCCTGCATAAGCTTCGGCAACAATTACAGAACGAGGAGATTCGAGTCAGTGATCTGGTGATCGTCAATTCCGCGCTCGGGTTGGAAGGAGAAATTCCTTCGGGTGAATCCAGGCAGGAACATGGCCAATACTTTCATAAAACGCTCAAACATCTTAATGCGATTAGCCGGCTTACTAAGACACTCATGTCTCATTATGCGCAACGTCTGGCCTTGCGGGACTCCGCACCGGATAATTTCCGTTCCTCCTCTGCCTTCAAAAAACCTGTTCAGCAACTGATGAAAAGAATAGAAGCCTTGAACTTGCGCCTGGACTTACAGGAAACCCTGATTCAACGGATTCACCAGATTAAAGAAGAAATTCTCGCACAACAACAGGTCCTGGAAACAAACCACCGCCAAAAAACAGACAATGACTCCCAAAAAGCTCTGACCCGAATTCAAGAGATTGAGGAGTCCGTCATTTTGATGCCGCACATGGATTTTTTTCAAGCCTGTGATATCCTTGAACGGACTGTCGCCCAAGTTCAGCAGGCCAAAGCTAAAATGGTTGAAGCGAATCTGCGATTAGTCGTGAGTGTAGCCAAACATTACACGAACCGAGGATTACAGTTTTTGGACTTAATTCAGGAAGGCACCATCGGGTTGATGAGAGCCGTCGAGAAGTTCGACCATGAACGCGGCTATAAATTCAGCACCTACGCCACATGGTGGATTCGTCAGGGCATCACCAGGGCCATTGCGGAAAAAGGAACGACCATTCGAAGGCCGGTCCATATTTATGAGATCGCCCAAAAACTCAAGAAGACTTCTCAGCATTTAACCCAACACCTACGACGACCTCCGACTCTTCAGGAACTGGCGGGAAAACTTGGACTCCCTATCGCCAAAATGCAAGACATTCTTGAAGGGTCTCACGAACCCATGTCCCTGGATTCTCCATTGGAAGAACAGGGTGAAACGACATTCGGGGATTTCCTTGAAGATCACGAAGCGATTTCTCCCTTAAAGATTGTCGAGCAACACAGTTCGAAAGACGCCATTGCCCGCCTTCTAAAAGATTTGAACCCGCGCGAGGAACACATTCTTCGCATGCGGTTTGGCATCGGGTATGACGAAGAGTCCACATTGGAAGAAATCGGACAAACCTTAGGGGTCACTCGAGAACGGATCCGGCAGATCGAAGCCAAAGCCTTACAGAAATTGCGGGAACCGGTTGTCCGGCAACAACTGGAAAGTTTAGTGAAAACTTAAATACGTTGTTTTGGGGAAGAAAGCCCCTACTGGGCTCGCAAAAAAGAAAAAGGGAAGTTACCATCCCCTTGATTACGGGAATACAGATTCCCCATGGGCGTTTCATACGGCCATGCCCGACTTCCTGCATCGAGAATCCATCTTCATCGATTCCCAAAGTGAATGATCGGATTCCATCTGTTCTTCATTTCGGATAGATCCCCGCTGACCACCGCCGGGGAGGCCGGATTAACCATACGGCGATGGAAGATGGCGCGGACCTCCGCGCCCTATTACTCTGGTGTATGAGAAAATACTTTTTCTCCAAC
>DOFS01000033.1:8190-16227 GCA_003523945.1 Nitrospiraceae bacterium
ATACGCACGTCCACGAAATGCATGTCGGCCCGTTCCTGCCCGGTATAGGCATGGCCGCCAGGCGGTGCGCCGGCCGGCGCGGTGTCGACAGTATTGGTGGCCCGCAGCACGGTAACGAGTCTGCCGCTCTTGCCCCCCTCCTCAAGTCGGACCACCCCTACCCCTGGACAGCTGCCCTGGGCAGCATGGTTGGCGGTGATCGGTGCCGGCCCACGAAACGCGATAAACAGATAATCCCCGTTCGGGCTGCGGGACATGAGGTCAGGCGCCGGGTCGTTCAGTGGCATCCCGGGGTCGTCCTGGACGCTGGCATCAGCGCAGGGACCGATGCCGAGACCTAGGCCATTGGCCGACGTCAGGTCGTAGGTCTCCTTCCTCTTGGACCGACCCATCGTCTTAACCACCTCAACGTTATTGCGGACCCGGTCGCCGGTATGGACGTATCGCTCATCGATCGTGGCTACTACGCCGTGGGCGTCGCGTCGGGTGGTAACAGCCGGCAACTGGCCGGTCATGTTGAGATCCACCCCACCGATGTTGCCGTTGGTGGCAGTGTTTGTGGCGTCTTTGAACGCGATAACGGGGACAGGCGTATTCTCCACGTTGTTCGAAGGCGCGAATGGGAAGCTCGCGTGTCGCAACGTGTAAACGGTAAACGTCGAATGGGTGGCACCTGCCGGCGAAGCCGCGACACCGGCGTCAAGGTGGATGAGGCCGTTAGCCTGGGCGCCGGCGCAGCCCGCGCCGTTGATCACCTCATTTCCGTATTCGCCGACGATCGCCATCGGGGTGGCGGCCGAATCAACGACCAGCAGGCCGCCGCCAGCCAGCGTCACATAGATGAGGGAGTTGTCGTAGGCCGGAATCGGACAGAGGATCGCCGTGTTCGGCCGCCCGCCGGCCGACCCGTTTGAGCCCGTAGCGCAGCCGTTCTCCTTGCAGAATCCGTTCGGCGTCAGGTCGTCAAAGTCCGGCGACCCGGCTTGAATGCTGCCGACTAGCGGATTGTTGATAGCATTATTGCCAAGGTACACACGAGGTGGCACCACCGTGACCTGGCCTTTGCCTACGCCTAGAGCCGCGGGAATGTTATAGGTCAATCCGGTGATCTTACCGTTGGCGTCACGGGTGACGTCGATCCGCTCGACGATTCTGCCGTCGAGATTACACACGAGGATTGCAAGGCCGTCAAACCGCCAGAAGCTCATGTGGTTCGTGCGACCTGTTCCGGTCTGAGTTGCACGGAACAAAGCGATCCCCTCCTTGGTCTCGGCGTCCATGACTCCGATCATCCCACCACCTGGTGCAAAGAAACTCAGCAGCGCGTATCTGCGCTGAGGATCGATGAACGAGGAATGCAGGCGGCCAGTGAGTGGGCGTGTGCTCCCGGTCGGATTGTTGAACTCGTTGTACTCCGCGAGGGACGCTGGAAAAACGAGATTCGTATCACATGGCGCACTGGTTCCAGCGCAGGAAAGGGGTTGGGCTACCGGCCCACCCTTGATCTGCTTTTTCACGTCGTCGCTGTGCCAAATCCAGACAAAGCTGCCGTTCAAGCCAAGCCCCGTCTCGCCAGCCACAGAGTTGGACTGGTCGCTGCCCCACAACTCGTAGCGGATCTTGTCACCGTGCCCATGGCCATGCCCGTGCTTATCAGGGTCGTGCCCGCGACCATCGTGGCCATGGCCGTTTTCATTTCCTGACTTGGCATCAGCAAATGGAATCAGAAACAATATCGAAGACAGGAAGGATGTCGCAAAGAAGGCACTACGCCATCGCGAGATCATCATCATAATCGCCTCCTGGTAAGTAGGAAAAACCAACGCCTGGGGAAGGGAGGTGAAATTTACAATAGTTCAATTATTTAGTCAAAGATACGGTGCAAAGTCCCCTTGAGAATGTCTTTCGTCAATTCGAGGATAAAATGGGATTGAGCTTGTCTGATTTTGTCGAAGACAAGTTCAAAGTGCTTCTTGAATCTAGCATTGTTGCTCATAGATTTCGGCACTGGCGTTGTGCGGACGACAACCATGAAGAACTCGTGGCCTTGTCAGACCATTACCGCTACTCAATCACTTCCCATAGGCATGTGATCGCTTGAGTCTCGGCAAACAGGGTAGAATAAGAAAAAAGGAAACTGAATGATGCAGCCACAAAAACGATTCCACATGTTGATATTCGGTGTGGGGGTTTTAGTATCTCTCGTCATCGGCGATGGCCAAGTCCACGCTCAACGGCCTCTCGTGTTTGTGGCCCCCATTGAGGGGGTCATTGATCTGGGACTCGCGCCATTTGTGCAAAGGGTATTAGACGAAGCCACCGACGCCGGAGCCAAAGCCGTCATATTAGAGATTAATACCTTTGGCGGTCGGGTCGATGCCGCCGTGCTGATTCGTGATGCGCTCCTGAACTCCAAAGTTCTCACCGTCGCGTTTATCAATAAACGAGCCATCTCCGCCGGGGCCCTTATCAGCCTGGCTTCCGAAAAAATTGCGATGGCAGACGGCGCCACCATCGGTGCCGCAACGCCGGTGCAGATCGGTCTCCCGGGTTCACCGGCCCAACCGGTTGAAGAAAAAACCGTCTCGTATATGCGTAAAGAATTCGGGGCAACCGCTGAGCAACGGAATCGCCCCCCACTCATCGCCGAAGCGATGGTTGATGCGGATGTGGAAGTTCCAGACCTGATTGAAAAAAGTAAATTATTGACTCTCACAACTAAGGAAGCGTTACAGGCCAAGATCGCCGACTTTCAAGCCAATTCGCTGGAGGCTGTGCTACAATCTGTGAATCTCGCCGATGCTGAGATTCGCTACGCGTCAGAAACTTGGGCTGAGTCTCTGGTGCGGTTCCTCACACATCCCGTGGTCAGCTCCCTATTGATGACCGTTGGGATTTTGGGAATTATGCTGGAAATGAGGATGCCAGGCTTCGGGGTACCCGGCGCCCTCGGGCTTATCAGCCTTGCCCTCTTTTTTTGGGGGCATGGGCTTGTCCAATTAGCAGGATTGGAAGAATTCCTGCTTGTCGGATTTGGGCTGCTTTTGGTTGGGCTGGAAATTTTTGTCATCCCCGGCTTTGGTATTGCCGGAATCTTAGGAATCATGGCACTCATGGGAGGACTGGGGATGAGCCTCATCGGGGCCGGAGCGACATGGGATTCCATGCTGTCCGCGATAGGGCAAGTGGCCCTCTCAATCCTGGTGGCCATCATCGCCACCCTCATTCTTCTGCGGTATTTCCCACGACTCCCATTTGGAAAGCGACTGATTCTGGAAACCAACCTGCAGGCTCAAGAGGGATACGAATCGAGTCCGCCCGAAGATCATCGCTGGCTGGGAATGCAGGGGATCGCTGTTTCGGATCTTCACCCTTCCGGCATTGCGCGCTTTGATGGACAGCGAGTGGATGTGGTATCCGACGGAGGCTTTATTGATGCCGGGCAACCTCTTAAAGTCGTCCGCATTGATGGCAATCGGATCGTCGTTCAACTGGCAACACCACCATTAACAAAGGACCACGAATAATGGAAATTGAAACCTAGACATTCGGTTCACTCGGACTCCTCGACTTAGTTCTGGTGCTCATGCTTGGCTTTCCCGCTTCGGATTTCGAAAAAATACGTTTGCGATTTCAAGCGTATTATCACCTGACCCGAAAATTCAAAGCCACAAGCTCGTTTAATCTCCCTATACTTTGGCTCAATTGATCATTGCTGAAATACTTCACTTCGTATGATCTCTGCTGCTAACTCATGACCTCTTTGATTCCAGTGACTGTCATCCCGGAAATATAATAGCTCATTGTCCGCATAAGGTTTGAGTTTTGATAGTAAATTGAGAGTCTGGAATCCCAGACTCTCAGAAACCTTTGACACGTAATCGATAAAATGAGGTTCGGCAGATATCGGGGGAAAATTTTCATAAAACGGCCCATGGAGTCTTTCACCTGTGGGGACGATGATGACGATAACTTGAAAGGAAAATTCCTTTTCTAAGAGGGCCATTTCTCTGAACACCTGATTTAGATGTGGTGTATTGGGGTGGTGTAATACGTAAGAAAGAGGCTGCTGTGCCTCTTCGATATATTTTGGATAAAACAAGCGTGGCCCAAGAACCGGCGACTGAAAGAAAGGAAACCATGACCGAATGCCATCAATGACGTAAGGATTGTAATCACGGGCTTGAAAAGTCGGGAATCGTAATGCCACATCACCATTGAGTAGTTTGGTAATTATCGCTTGCTCTTTTATGAGCGAAGGGATAGTGATTAAACCTTGGACAAGCGTTCCTTTAAACAATTGATTCGTGTAACTGGGGCTTGAAGGTTTAGGACGTTCACTTTCATAACTCCCCTCCAAATCGTTTCCCTCGTAAATCATCCAGAGAATTTTCCGGATTCTCATAGAAGGTTCCTGGGTCCTTAACAGGTATTTGAGTAGTTCGAGTTCCTGCTTTGGCGAAGCCCCATCTATCCCCAGATTGTAAATTGGACGATGGATGGCATGTTCGAGTAATCCAACCCAAGACTTTTCTCTATCCAT
Source organism: Nitrospiraceae bacterium (assembly GCA_003523945.1). Classification (GTDB taxonomy): domain Bacteria; phylum Nitrospirota; class Nitrospiria; order Nitrospirales; family UBA8639; genus Nitrospira_E. The sequence continues at coordinate 12,734 of DOFS01000033.1, forward strand.
GGCCCATCCGAAGGTAAACGAATCTCCGAGTGCCAAGACATCGGCCTGGCCCATTGGTGTGGTATTCCGAAGTCCATGTTGATCAATTGAACACGAAAATTGGTGAAGTTCGAAAACTGATTTGGCCAAAATCGGTGATTGCATCAACTCTGGATGATAGAAGTGGCCATAGTGTGTACCCTTAACCGACAAATTGGGTTTGTACAGCCAGAAATTTTCATCCGTAGGGAAGAATCGACGAGGATACAATTCTCCTCCAACAAACGCAGGGTCATATTGTCTGGAGTTCTCGATATGGGGTTTTTCAAAGGCCCGGGAGTTGAGGTAGAGACTGTAAGCTATATCCGCTATGATTAAGCTTCCCAATGAAAGGATTAGCCCGAGGCTGACGGTTAAAATTTGTTGGGATTTTATCAGACCGCGATGCATGACATAACGAATCAAAATAAAAACGAGGCTAGCCACAAAAGGAATGGAGGAGGCTATGAAGGTCAGTCCGACGGACATCCCGCCAATAGACCTCCCTAACAAAAGGACCAACGCGAAATACAGCCATACCAACCCGATGCTCAGGGAAGCCAACAATATACTAGGTGTATCATTTTTCTTCATACTTCCCGTATTGACCATGAATATCTTTTCTTAAAATTTTCGGCCTTATCCAAGGGTGTGGGGCTAAATAGACATGAGGGGCACCCTTAACTTCATTCTCCCAAGGTAAGCTGCTTTTACTATCAACGAGAAATACCGATTTTGAGGGGGTGAAGGCTAAATATGGATTTGTTTTACTCGGTTCCTTTTTTCTGGCAAGGTAGAGATGAGGCTGTCTGGTCCATGGGATCGGAGAGGGGGAACCTGAATGGATATTTTTAAATTCCGCCTCCAGTGCCTTTACATTCATAATTCGACAGCGTGACAGCGAGGAATTCTCTTCGAGAAGAATATTGATTTCTGAGCTTTCTGATTTTAATGGGTGCCGTATCTCCAATTTGGAAACCGTGCCATTTATCTTCAAGAGGTCCTGTCCGTTTATGCCAGGCTTTTTCACAAATTGAAAAGGACATTTCATAATGGAAATTGAAACCCAGGCATTCGGTTCACTCGGACTCCTCGTCCTGGTTCTGGTGCTCATGTTTGGCCTTCTCTATGTCATTCCGATTCCTCTGTGGATCGCCGCATGGGCGTCAAACGCCTACGTTGGACTCTTCACTCTCATTGGCATGCGGTTGCGCCGGGTTCCACCGGTCACCGTGATCAACGCCAGAATCAGCGGAGTGAAAGCCGGCCTCGATATTCCGGTAAACGATCTGGAAGCCCACTTTCTGGCAGGGGGGAATGTGGTCAAAGTCGTCAATGCCATGATCTCGGCTGACAAAGCCAATATCCCCATGACATTCAAACGCGCCGCCGCCATTGACCTGGCCGGACGTGACGTCCTGGAGGCCGTCAAAATGTCGGTCATTCCTAAAGTCATCGAGACCCCCCGTATCACGGCCGTCGCCAAAGATGGCATCCAGCTCATCGCCGTATCGCGGGTGACCGTTCGGGCCAATATTGACCGCTTGGTCGGTGGAGCCGGAGAGGAAACCGTCATTGCGCGTGTGGGAGAAGGGATGGTGAGCACCATTGGGTCCTCCGCCACACATAAGGATGTTCTGGAGAACCCGGACCATATTTCCAAAAATATCTTAGGGAAGGGACTCGATGCCGGCACAGCATTCGAAATCTTGTCTATTGATATTGCCGATGTGGACGTTGGAGAAAATATTGGGGCCAAACTGCAAATCGACCAGGCCAATGCGGACAAGCAAATTGCCCAAGCCAAAGCGGAAGAACGGCGGGCCATGGCAGTCGCCTTGGAACAGGAAATGCGAGCCCGTGTCGTCGAGGCGGAAGCCGAGGTTCCCAAGGCCATGTCTGAAGCCTTTCGTCAGGGGAATTTAGGGATCATGGATTATTATCGGATGAAAAATGTGCAAGCCGATACGGCCATGCGAGGAGCCATTGCCGGCACGGAAGAAGAATCGCCGGGACCTTCCAAACAATGAGGTGATGATGAGCCTGGAAGCATTTATTTCTTTCACCATTTTTCTTTTTCTGTCGTTGATCGCTCTTGCCATTCGATGGCTGAATGAGAGAATACGGAGAGATATCGCCCTCAGGGATCTTAAAGATCTTTTTCTTCCTTCCGGTGACTCCCGTGAACAGCAAGACCGTGCTGCGTCAGACACCACGAAAACTTCCCAGTCAAAACCAAAACAACCCATACAAAAATTCAGACCAACGACCACTCCAAAACGCCGGACCGCCAGCCGGCCTCGTTTACGCAATAAGGCGGATCTTCGCCAGGGCATTATCATCATGACGGTTCTTGGCCCCTGTAGGGCTCTGGAACACCCTGATGACTAGACCATGGGAATGTTGAAAAAGGCCGCCAACGGCGTTCCCTGCCTCCGCCGGGCCCCCTTCACCGAATGAGCTACGAAGGCTGAAAGCGGCTTCGCGTCTACGCGCTGAAGCACGCTTCGACGCGCAAGCGCGCAGGCAGGTCGCCGCTTGGCCGTGTTCACGTACTCCTCCGTACACTCCGCTCGCCCAAGCGGCTGCGGCCATGCTGGACGGACCTTTTTGAACACTCCCTCATTTTTCCGGAATATCTTCCTAATATGCCCGCACGCTCTTACCCATAATCCGCAGCGGCGATATCGTGAAAAAGATAAAAACTCGTATCGACCTGAACAGATGCCGATTACATGTCATTCCAGCATGACATAAATACCCATGAAGAACATCGGTAGAATCTACATCGGGACTTCCGGGTGGCATTATCCTCATTGGGTGGGACCATTTTATCCATTAAGAATGGGAAGTGAGAAATTCCTCCCGTACTATGCCCGCCATTTGAGCACGGTCGAAATCAATAACACGTTCTATCATCTGCCGACCCCTCACACCTTGAGAGAGTGGGAGAAGCAAACACCCAAAAACTTCCTGTTCACGTGCAAGGGCAGCCGGTTCATCACGCACATGAAAAAACTTAAAGAGCCGGAGCAGAGTACGGAACGGTTTTTTGAGATCGTCAGGGTGCTTGGTAACAAACTGGGACCGGTCCTGTTTCAGTTGCCCCCGCGTTGGAGAATGAATGCACTCCGGCTGGAAGAATTCTTGAAGGCCTTACCCAAACCATTCCGCTATGCATTCGAATTCCGTGACAAAAGCTGGTTCGCGCAACCCGTCTACGACCTGCTCACCAGATATAATGCAGCCTTTTGCCTGTATCATCTGGCCGGTCGCTGGGCACCGGAAATCCTCACCACAGATTTCGTGTATATCCGGCTTCATGGCCCCGGCAACGCCTACCAAGGAAAGTATAGTGCCCAAACCCTTCGCCTTTTGGCCGACAAATGTCACACGTGGGGGCAATCAGGCAAGGACGTCTACTGCTATTTCGACAATGACGAGGACGGGTATGCCCCGATCAATGCACTTGCCCT
>DOFS01000033.1:16422-16788 GCA_003523945.1 Nitrospiraceae bacterium
GTCACGCAGGCCGCCTACCGGAAAAAGAAAAAGGTGTCATGCTTCATCCATTTCCCCACAACCCCTGCAAACAGAAGGGTTCAACGAGCATTACCGATGTGCGCCACACAAAATTCTGGTGACGCTTATCCGAGGTTCCCGTCCAAGACCCGACACCGGATCAGCACAAAAACCCCCGCGTGGTCTTGAGTTGAGCCGCAGGCGGATGGTAGGCCCGAATTTTTCGATACCCTTCACAATCATCTTGTTCTTGTTCAGGCCAAATTTCAAAAAACTCCTTGGTAGGAGGAGCAATGGCTCGCACATAATCCCACACGTCGCCATCACTGAACACGATAATCTTCCACCCACTGCTGGTCTGATATT
>DOFS01000431.1:0-4501 GCA_003523945.1 Nitrospiraceae bacterium
ATGAATGGATCAGCCGTCTCAAGGATTTGCTGAACAAGAAGGACGTATCTGTACTGCGGTTCATGCTTCCGCAACAGGACGGGTTATGGAAAAAGACCATAGGGGAGGCACCGGAGGACATCCGGCGTTCCATTTTACAAAGTGAAAAATCCGGATCCTCCTTTCCTCTTCCGCTCTCGGAGTTTGACGCCCCGGGCCTGTTGATTTCTGCGCGTCTTCAGGATGGCCGGTGGCTGAATGTCGGCATGGGGATCACCCCATCCCTGGGCCGGTGGGCTCTGCCCACACTGATTTCAATGGTGTTCACCGGGGGCAGTATCTGCCTGATTGTAGTGTTCATGGTGCAACGTCTCACCCGTCCGCTTCAACAACTCTCGGAAGTTGCGGAGCGGGTTGGTCGCGGGGAATCTATCACGCCCATTCCGGAAGAAGGTCCCGTTGATATTCAGCAAACTATCCGCGCCTTTAACCGCATGTATGAACGACTGCAACGGTTTGTTCAGGATCGAACCAGAATGCTGGCGGCCATCAGTCACGATTTACGCTCTCCCATTACTTCTCTTCGACTGCAAGTCGAATTGATGAAGGATCAGGAAGCGAGAGACAAGATGCTGGACACATTGGAAGACATGCAACGGATGACCGAAGCCACGCTGGCCTTTGCCCGCGACGAAGCCTCGACAGAAGTGTCGCGCTCGGTCGACCTCAGCGCCCTAATCGATAGTCTTTGTCAGGATCTGGCCGATATGGGCATGGAGGTGCAATTCGAGAGCGCGAAGAAAACGCCATACACCTGCCGCCCCATCAGCCTCAAGCGGGCCATTCGAAATCTCCTTGAAAATGCCGTGAGCTATGGAGGACGGGTCGAGGTTAAGCTTCGACAGCATGACACGGAATTTCAGATTGTGATTCAAGATAGCGGTCCGGGAATTCCCGAGCAGGATTTTGAAAGGGTCTTTCAGCCGTTTGTGCGGCTGGAGGAATCCCGCAATAAACAAACCGGAGGCATCGGCCTCGGCATGGCCATCGCCCGATCCATCATTCGGAATCATGGTGGAGACATCAGTTTGGCCAACACTCCTGGCAGCGGCTTGACGGTGACGATCCATCTACCGGCCTCTCCGCCGCCCCCGGCTGACGATCCATCCTACTTATAAGTTTACAACTCTGTATGTTCACTTATTGAACGTTCGAACCGTCCAAAAACCAAAGTTCTCAATAATTCCCACTTCATTTTTTCAGGCCCACGTCTTGACTTATTTTGTCGGTTGAAGAAAAATTCGCCGCTGATTTTTTCTACTGCAAAGGTTTAACCTTTATTTGATCTACTGGAGGTCATGACACCATGAAGCCCAAACCGTTTATTGTCTCACCCGATAACTACGCCCCCGCATTGAATGTGCTCGGCACCAAGGTGACCGTGCTTGCATCAAACGACGCGACACAAGGCTATGAGATCACTCTGCAGCAAGGCGATGAAGGAATGGGTCCCCCCCTGCATAGTCACGCCTGGGACGAGTCCTTCTATGTCCTTAAAGGGCAGATCGAATTCAGTTATGACAACAAGACGGTCATGTGCCTGCCCGGCACGCTGGTGCATGTACCCGCCGGAACCGTGCACGGCTTTCGCTACGGCCTAGGCGGCGGAGAGATGTTCGAACTCACCGGCCAGGGCAGCATGGCCACCCGAATGTTCACCGCCCTCAGCAAGGAGATTCCTCCAGGCCCTCCCGATATTCCCAAGGTGCTAAAGGTTCTCAAGGAAAACGGCGTCACTGTCGCAAACCAAGTGGAGGTATAGCAGGACGAATTTAATACCTGGACCAAGAATTGTTATGCGGATAGAGAATGCAAGGTCCGCATCTTATGCGGATCTAAGTTTTGTTAGACATGCAGTTCAATTGGGATTATCTTCTATGAGAGCCCCACACGTTATAGCATTGCACTATACCGCTGTAATTGTTGACTCAACAGACTATGATCGCGCTCCGTCGCTGGAGTTCGAGGTTCTAGATTTTTCGCTAAAACTGGATAAACGCCGTCTCCTGTGTTCGCCTAAAGTGCATTTCTCTAGTGCCGAAGAAGCACGCGAAGTTATTGAAGAATTTCTGCATTCGTGGGAAGCAGACGTCGCTCTTCGTTACGGAAAGGAGGAATTACGCTTTCGGTTTATGCGGGCAGACATGATAGATCGGGATCCCCCGCCACCAGCCTTGACTAATAATAGGAGCGGTGCAGTCACAGTGACTGGCAGTGGAGGCATTACGTGTAGAGGGCATGTTTCCCGGTGTGAGTATCCTGATCCTCCGAGGATATTTAGGCTCACCCGGGAAGCGGACACGCTCTATAAGCGGTATAACAATTACAAAAAAGGTGGTGAGCCACTATAAGCCATGGCATATGCTTGCCTTACCTTTCTTGAAAAAAGTGCGGTTAATCGACGGGCCGCAGCAAAACGATACAACATTGATGAGGAGATTTTTCGAAAAATCGGTGAAATCTCCTCAACTCGTGGTGACAATCTCACTGCCAGAAAATTTGAAAAAGGGAGAACTGAACGACCATTGTTGCATGGGGAGGCTATCTGGTTACAAGCAGCAATCAAGGCTCTGATCCGCCAAGTAGGAGAAACTCATTCGAATAATGTTCCCCAGACACTAAAGATGAGTGATTTACCACCAATTTGAGTGTGGCTAATTGCACCTCCATTCTTTCCGGCCTGCTACTTATTGAGTCATTTTTCTGTTAAGGGAGGAAAGAGTTCCTTACCAAAAAGTGCTAGCTTTTCCGTGTTTACCGATTCAAAAGGGGAATTGTATGTGTTCTGACATGAGAATAGGAAAAGTGGGGCGGTTCATTTTTTGGCGGTTTTCATGAATGTCTGCGATTTTGCAGCGGGGACTCCAAGTCCATCTAGGCATGAATTCTACTTGCCAGTCTCGTTTTCTGAAGTGCTGGAGACAATTAAGGCAAGTGCCGAGGGATAAGTTTATAATTACAAGTTGCTGATCATTTTGCGGGACCAACTTGTCACAGAAGTCGTTGACATAGTGTAGCCATGTGGATACAGTTATCTTGTGGTCGAAATTCGTAAGACTGAGAAGTACACCCAATGGTTAGATGGGTTATCCGACATACGCGCACGGGCGCGTATTCAAGTTCGGGTGGAGCGTTTGGCGGCCGGGAATACTGGGGACGCCAAACCGGTTGGCGAGGGTGTTTCTGAGTTGCGGATTGATTATGGACCTGGTTACCGCGTGTATTTTACTAAGCGCGGGAGTAAGTTGGTTATTCTGTTGGCTGGTGGCGACAAGCGCACGCAGGTCCCAGACATCAAGATTGCCTTACGCCTCGCACGCAATCTGTAGGAGCCGATGATGAAAAAAACCGTTACTACGCGTTATGATGTCGCCGAACACCTTCGAACCACGGAAGAAATGGCGGCCTATCTAGAAGCATGCCTTGAAGAGGCGGACGGGGATGCAGCATTTATCGCCAAAGCGCTCGGCGATATTGCTCGCGCCAAGGGCATGACCCAAGTTGCCCGTGATGCCGGGTTATCGCGTGAAAGTCTGTACAAAGCCCTTTCCGGGGAACGGAGCCCAGGTTTCGACACCATTCTTAAAGTTGTGAGCGCACTGGGTCTGAAATTACATGCCGAAGCGGCTCATGGATGAATCTATGGACTTACCCGATGGGAAAAGGGCAGAAATTGTTGTTGACTGTAGAAAAAAGGGTGGTGTGGTTGTTTGCTAGAAAATTGAATGAACGCTCCTATGAAAAATGATCACCAAAATTTCCCGATAATTCCTCTTTCGTTGTTTCATGCCCCTACATTAAATTAGGTTGTGAAGTTTGTCCAAGAGTTCGCTTTAGCAGGATATTGAAAAAGTTCGCCAGCGGTGTTTTCCTCCATGGCCGTGTTCATGTACTTCTATTCCTCTGGACGCTTTGACCGTCCAAGTGGCTGGGGCCTTCCCTTCGAGAGGTCTCAAAACGTGCCTTTTTTTAACATCCTTCTTCGCTCATTATAATTCCTTTCAAATTTCGTTGACATAATGGAAAACAAAGCGGTGCCCAACCGAGAACGTAATGGGCCCCTAACAGAGTCACGGCAAAGGCCAAAGGGGGTGTTGGCCAGAGGAGTAGAGGCTATGCGTGCATGGTTGATGGAGGGCTATGAGGGTGTCGAAAGCTTGCGGCTTGATGAAGTGCCGGATCCACAGCCGGGTCTGGAGCAAGTACTGCTGAGGGTGAAATTTGCAGCACTGAACCCGGCTGATGCCTTCCTTGCGCGCAGGATGTACCCGGCCAATCCATCGCTGCCTCACATTCTTGGACGTGATGGGGTGGGGGAAATAGAAGCGGTAGGGCCAGGTGTAGAAAACGTGTGCGTAGGCGAGACCGTTGGGATTTTGCGGTGCGAGGTGGGTGTAGAGCAGTGGGGAACGCTTGCTGAGAAGGTGGTTGTTCCGGCCAAAAGTGTGGCGCGTATCCCTAC
>DOFS01000431.1:4614-4817 GCA_003523945.1 Nitrospiraceae bacterium
TCCCTACCGGCTGGTCGGATGAAGAGATGGCCGGGGCTCCGTTGGTTTTTTTGACCGCTTGGCAAGCGTTGACCCAATGGGCTGATCCTCCTGCACCGCCATCTTCAAAAACTGTCTTGCTTGTGACCGGCGCCTCCGGTGGTGTCGGTGTGGCATCCGTGCTGCTCGGGAAATCGATGAATCTGACGGTGGTGGCCCTCTCG
>DOFS01000431.1:4993-5847 GCA_003523945.1 Nitrospiraceae bacterium
ATGGACAACAACCTCATTGAAATTGTGACGGCGGCACTCGGTCCGCGAAAAGTCGATCTCGTGGTGGATAGTGTGGGAGGCGCGCTGCTTCCCCAGGTTGTGGCTGTTCTTGGATATGGCGGACGGATCAGCGTCGTCGGGCGTAGCGGAGGAATGGTGCCGAAGTTCAACACGGCGACACTGTTTTTCCGCCGGAATCGAATAGGCGGGGTCTCGGTTGGAGACTTTACCGCTCAGGAAGCGCATGCGGCATGGGAACAGATCGTCGGTCGATTGGATGCCCTGGGGCAGCGGCCACAAGTGGACACCATTGTCCCCTTCAAGGAAGTGAAGATGGGATTTGACCGATTAGCACAGGGTCCTATGGGGAAAGTGCTGGTGCAGGTAGCTGATTAAGAACAGGCTGCTTTCAACTTGTCACTATCGTAAGAGAAAAAAAGGGTTTTTCTGTCTCGTTTTTCTGCGACCAACTGTTCGTCCCGGCCTCCGAAGTCTTTTCAAGCTATATTGCTGGGATCTCATAGCTGATGTATGCTGGAGACATATAAAAAGCGAGGTGACCATGGGTATTGCAACAGACAAATTACTTGAAGAAGCTCTTCTGCTTCCGGCTGACGAACGGGCGAGTCTTGTAGAAAAGCTTCTTCAGAGCCTAAATCTGCCAACTGAAGCTGAAGTTGATCGGCTATGGGTCGAGGAAGCAGAACGACGGGTTTCTCAGATTGAAGCAGGTGAGGTTGAAGTCATCCCGGGCGAACAAGTCTTCGCAAAGATTCGAGCGAAATATCAACGATGAAGTTCAGCTTTCATCCTGATGCGGAAGCTGAATTTGACAAAGCAGTTGCCTACTATGA
>DOFS01000265.1 GCA_003523945.1 Nitrospiraceae bacterium
GAGAATAAGCAAGAACCGATTGCCTCGATGCCCGGGCAATGGCGCTGGTCCGTCGATCGTGTGGTTCAAGAAGCCAAAGATGCCTGGGAATTGGGGATTCCCGCTGTCATCCTGTTTGGGATTCCTGAACACAAAGATGAACGTGGATCTTCTGCCTATGAGAAGGAAGGGGTTGTTCAGCGTGCGGTACGGGCCATTAAGGACCAACTACCTGATTTAATGGTCATCACCGATGTATGTATTGATGAATATACTTCCCATGGGCATTGCGGAATTGTCCGTGAAGGTCGGATTCTGAATGATGAAACGCTAGAGTGTCTTCAGGCGATGGCGCTGAGTCATGCGGAGGCGGGGGTCAATATGGTGGCCCCTTCCGATATGATGGATGGACGGGTTGCCGCGATCCGGCAGGCATTGGACCGACAGGGACTGACTGACATGCCCATCATGGCCTATTCAGCCAAGTATGCGTCCTCGTTATATGCCCCGTTTCGCGATGCGGCCTTTTCCAGCCCATCTTTCGGGGATCGACGGTCCTACCAAATGGATGCAGCCAATGCGAGGGAAGCGCTACGTGAAGTTGAACTGGATATTCAGGAGGGTGCGGATATTGTGATGGTGAAACCAGCCCTGTTTTATTTGGATATTCTTCAACAAGTTCGTGAACTGGTGGCTGTTCCCGTGGCGGCTTATCAAGTAAGTGGAGAATACAGCATGATCAAGGCTGCGGCGCAATTAGGCTGGGTCAATGAAGCCTCGGTCATGATGGAAAGTTTACTCTCAATTAAACGCGCAGGGGCGGACCTGATCCTGACGTATTTTGCCAAAGAGGCCGCACGTCTCCTCAACCGTGACGGAGTATGAAGATTACCCGAGGATTACCGACGATTCGTCCCGCCTCCTGTCCTGTTCTCACCATTGGCAATTTTGATGGACAGCATTTGGGACACCGTGCTCTTGTGCAGGCTGTCGTGCATTACGCCCAGCGGGTCAGGGGATTTCCTATGGTATTGTCCTTTCTCCCGCATCCGGTCGAGGTGTTGCGTCCAAGATCTGTCCATAAATTTTTATCTGATGACTATGAAAAAAATGCGTTCTTTGAACGCCTGGGGATTGGAGAACTGGTGGTTCTCCCTTTCACTAAGGAGTTAGCCAGTCTGAGACCCGATGAGTTTGTCGGTCAGGTGCTACATGACGGTCTTGGGATCCGAAAGCTGTTCGTCGGAGAAAATTTTGTGTTCGGTAAGGGACGGAGTGGCGGAGTGAAGGATTTGATTGAACTGGGGGCACAAGCAGATTTTTCCGTTGAACCGATTGCGCCTGTGATTGTGGGACAAGAGGTGGTGAGCTCGACGCGCATTCGCAAATCACTGATGGCTGGAGATGTGGCCCAAGGCGCACAATGTTTAGGGCGGCCATATATGTTAGAAGGGACCGTCATTCCGGGTGAACAACGAGGGAAAAAGTTTGGATGGCCGACGGCCAATCTTCGAATCCCCGGGCACCGTGTTCTTCCTGCGGATGGTATCTATGCCACGTTGACGGTGTTCAAAGGGGAGTGTCTGGATTCCATTGCCTATATTGGCACGCGGCCGACGTTTTCTGAGGGAGAGCGGTTATTAGAAGTGCATATATTTGATAAGACCGTTCAGCTGTATGGAGAACATATTTCAGTGCATTTTATTGAAAGAGTGCGTGAGGATAGGGTCTTTGCCAATTCACAGGACCTCGTGAGTCAAATGGATCAGGATGGCTTGCGGGCCAGAGACATCTTAAAGAACTATTCAGGGCAACCCAGAATCCCTGCGGTCGTTCAGGAGGAAAGTGTGTAAATGGATCGTCTGATCCACAGTGTTGGCCTGGAATGGAAAGTTGCCCAAGCTATTCGGACAAAGGGGTTATTAGCGTCCGGAGAGCGGATCGTGGTCGCGGTTTCTGGTGGTCCTGACTCTGTGGCCCTATTTAGGTGCTTGGTGGAGTTGCGGACTCGGTGGAATTGGGACATCTGTATCGGTCATGTGAATCATGGTTTCCGCGGAGCTGAAAGTGACGAAGACGCGAAGTTTGTGGAGACATTAGCTGCGAGATTTGGAGTGCCCGTCAGAGTGTGCCACCTCCATCTGAATAAATGCGAGGCAAAATTAAAGAAGGAATCACTCCAGGAATATGCCAGAACAGCTCGATATCAGGCCTTAGAGCAAATGGCCCTGGGACGGAACGCGACAAAATTAGTGCTTGGTCATACGGCGGATGATCAAGCTGAGACGGTTCTGATGTGGATGCTACGCGGATGTGGAACGGGTGGATTAGGAGGGATCCCTCCCAAGAGGGGTGCATATGTAGTTCGTCCACTTCTTGATATCCAGCGGAGTGAGATTGTGTCGTATTTGGAAGAGCGGCAGGAGGAGTTTAGAGTGGACTCCACTAATGATCAACCGGTGTATCTCCGGAATCGCATTCGCCAGCACCTGGTTCCTCAATTGAAACAGTATTCCCCGGGTATTGTGAGTGTGTTGACCCGACAGGCACAGATGCTTCGTGATGATCATACATACCTGGAGGCATTAGCGGTTGAAGCAGCTCAGCGCACATGTGTATCGAACTGCACAGGAGAACGGCAATTTGACCGGTTGGCGCTCTTGAACGTGCCTTTGCCGATTCGTCGGCGGGTGGTCCGTCAGAGTCTTCAGACCATTGCAGGATACCAGCAGAGTCCGAGATTCGACCTGGTAGAACGGGTATTAGATCGGCTAGAGCATGGCCAGTCGGGTTGGAACATCGAATGCAACGGAGTACTGGTTAGCCAGGAGTATGACCGTCTGGTGATTAGCTCCTGTGAGAAAACGGATCAACCAAGGACGGATCATTCCAGCGTGAGTGCGATGCCCTTATCTATACCCGGAGAGGTGGTTTGGCTTCCCACAGGGCACCGTTTTTCCATTTCAAGAAAACCATCCTCGGTGATTGACGACCACGTGCAGCAATCAGAGATTTATCTTGATGCGGCGAGATTTACTCCTGAATTGACTCTACGAAGTTGGGTGCCTGGAGATGTTTTTTGTCCCAAGGGGCTTGGTGGGCGTCAAAAAAAGCTTCAGGATTTTTTTTCGGATATTAAATTACCCCGTTCTCAGCGGACCAAGGTGCCTTTAATGGTTGCACCAGAGGGAATTGTATGGGTGGGGGGGTTACGAGCAGATGAACGTTTCCAAGTTTCACCATCCACGACCTCGGTTATTTTAGCCAAGATGATCAGGTAATATGAAAAAATCCATGGATCAAATATTTGGGAAACCCCTCGTTACGCAAGAAGCCATGAGAGCTCGCATTAAGGAATTGGGAAAGCAAATTTCTCATGATTATCAAGACAAGGATCTCCTTGTCGTTGGGGTCCTCAAGGGAGCCTATGTGTTTTTCGCCGATCTGGTTCGAGTCATTCGGTTGCCGATTCATATTGATTTTCTGATTGCCAAGAGTCATAAAACCATCGGGACGATGGCTAAAAAGGTCAAAGTGTGGTCAGAGTTGACTGAAAAGATCGATAACCGTCATGTGTTATTGGTAGAAGATATCGTGGATTCTGGAATGACCGCTCAGTTTTTAGTCAAAAATTTGATGAAAAAGAAGCCAGCCTCTGTGGCCGTCTGTGCGTTGATTAGTAAGCCTGTCAATCGCAAGGTTGAGGTCGATCTGCGGTATGTGGGGTTTGAAGTGCCCCCGACCTATGTTGTGGGATATGGGCTGGATTTTAAGCAAAAATATCGAAACCTTCCCTACCTGGCTCAGCTCGATCCAAAGCTGGTCCGGGAAGACTCTCAGGCCTGATGCGGTTGTCAGCTCTAAAAAGTGCGTGATACAATTATGTGTTTAAGCTATTCTCTGGATAGTATGGCTCATTTGAATTGTTAAGGGGGTTACCCTCGATATGAATTCTCGGGTGAAAAACTTACTGTTTTGGGTGTTTGTGTGTTTATTCATGATTTTGTTATTCAACCTCTTTACGGTGCCTAACCAGCACCCTGAGGATCCGGTCATATTTAGTGAATTTATGTCCCACCTGGAAAAAGGGGATGTTGAGCGGGTCATCATCAAAAACAACAATATTAGTGCGATTCTTAAAGATGGCACCAGGATTCAAACCTATTCGGTCGAGTATCCAGACCTGGTAAACGTCCTACAGGAAAAGTCTGTACAAATTGAAGCGAAACCGCCGGAAGATAACCCCTGGTACATCACCTTCCTGCTCTCTTGGGGCCCATTTGTGCTTTTTCTGGGCTTGTGGTTTTTCCTGATGCGTCAAATGCAGATGGGCGGCAATCGTGCTCTGTCATTTGGGAAAAGTCGTGCGCGCCTCCTGACTGAAGAGAAGAAAAAAATCACGTTTGCGGATGTGGCTGGGGTAGATGAGGCAAAAGAGGAAGTAGTCGAAATCATTGATTTTCTGAAGGACCCCGCAAAATTTCAAAAATTAGGTGGGCGTATTCCAAAGGGAGTCTTGATTGTGGGGCCTCCCGGGACCGGAAAAACTTTGTTGGCTAAAGCGATTGCCGGTGAGGCCGGCGTGCCGTTTTTCAGTATCAGTGGATCGGATTTTGTGGAAATGTTTGTCGGGGTTGGTGCTTCACGGGTTCGAGACCTCTTTGAACAGGGGAAAAAACATGCACCCTGCATCATTTTTATTGATGAAATTGATGCGGTGGGGCGATTGCGGGGCGCAGGTCTTGGTGGAGGCCATGATGAACGGGAGCAGACACTAAATCAATTGTTAGTGGAAATGGATGGGTTTGACACTACCGAAGGCGTTATTCTGATTGCTGCCACCAACAGGCCGGATGTGCTAGATCCTGCCTTATTGCGACCAGGCCGGTTCGATCGGCAAGTTGTGGTGAATCGTCCTGATGTTCGTGGGAGAGGGGAAATACTGAAGGTCCATACTAAGAAAGTTCCTGTCTCCTCAGATGTAGATTTGGAGAAGATTGCGAGAGGGACTCCAGGTTTTTCTGGGGCGGATTTGGAAAATCTGGTCAACGAAGCCGCCTTGTGGGCCGCTCGCCTGGATAAAAAATCCGTCGACCAGATTGATTTTGAAAACGCCAAAGATAAAGTGCTGATGGGTGTCGAGCGTAAGAGCATGGTTTTGACTGAGGACGAAAAACGGACGACGGCATTTCATGAGGCTGGCCACGCTTTGATGGCGAAACTCTTGCCAGGCACGGATCCTGTCCATAAAGTCACCATTATCCCTCGTGGACGGGCACTTGGCATGACCATGCAATTGCCCATCGATGACCGACATAGTTACTCGAAGGACTTTTTGTACAATACACTTTCCATTTTGTTTGGGGGGCGCGTCGCGGAAGAATTGATCTTTAAAAGTGTGACAACTGGAGCCGGGAACGATATTGAGCGGGCCACCGAATTGGCCAGAAAAATGGTTTGTGAATGGGGTATGAGTGAAAAATTAGGCCCATTGACATTTGGAAAAAAAGATGAAGAAGTCTTTTTAGGGCGTGACTTTGGCTCACGTCGAGACTTTAGTGATCAGGTGGCTTTGGAAATCGACAAAGAAGTCAAACGGCTTGTGGTCGAATCCTACGAGCGAACAACTAGAATGTTGACGGAGCATATTCATACCTTGCGAGCAATTGCTGAAGCGTTGTTGGAGAAGGAGGTGTTAGACGGCATAGAAATTGAGAAAATTGTTCAACAGTCCTCTTCGCTTGAACAAGCTGCGGCTGTGTGACGGTATTTTTCGTTATATTTTTTCATTCAGAATAGCCAAGTAATTCCGATCTTAGCCTGAGGAGGTTTTATTTCACCCATCCCCTTTTGTTGTGGATAACTCAAAAGGTGGAACTCCCCTATACCCACCGAAGCCATGTTTTGGGATCCCTCATGGATTGAAAGCGTGTTGAATGGGCGCATCGGTGTTGCATGGACTTCGCCTCAAGAGTGTATACACTCAACTTTCTCCCCCTCATATGTTTTGGTTCGATTCGAACATTTTCCAATTATTCAATTCGGTTGGCTCTGAAAGGCAGAGAGCCCTATATAGTTATTTGAGCCCATAGTGGCAATGAGTTGGTCAACGGCCAATGAACATGAAGCCCATGGCTTTTCCGGAGCCGTTTTTCCCGGAAATCCGTTGCCGAGGAAAGAGGCTACCCCTTGGGCCAAAGGTGTTAATCATGGGGGTATTGAACGTGACCCCGGATTCATTTTCTGATGGGGG
>DOFS01000410.1:0-3767 GCA_003523945.1 Nitrospiraceae bacterium
CAAAAAGACGGGGCCACCTCTCCTATTGCCCACCAGAAATAATACAAAAATTTAATGCTTTACCAGGATATGATGATAACCCTCGTTATTTATTTCACCGCCTTCAGCTTCTCTCTTTAATTAAACGAGCAATTTTGTCAGATGGAAAAGGCCAAAAGCATCCTTTTAGTATTTCTACTAAGGGGGATTTGTGGAAACTTTTAGCTATGGCCAATGAGCATATTCAGCTAACCAAACCTTCCACCCAAGATAGTATGGAAAAGGAGTTGGCGGCAATCTGTAATTTTATTTCAGCAACCGAATTTTCTAGAAGTCATGTGAGGCATCGCTCCAAATTAGCGCGGTCTACTTGGCTATATAAAAATTTCACCAAGAAGTACTCCCTCAATATTGAACAAATTTTCCATAAAAACACCGGACTAACCATTACCGAATATCTTGGCCTTTGTGTTGGAATTATGACTTACTATTTTACAGACGCAGCCACGGACAGAATTAAACAAGATCCTTTAAAACTTTTTCTTAATGCGATTGAATGGTTTAACACTTGTTCCATAGACAAGACCAAGATCGAGAAATTCTTATTAGATATAAGCTCTTCGATTGAAGAGTTCAGATCTGCCTTTGTGGAAAGAAATTCTGGTCTCACGGACTTTACACCCCTGAAAGATCGCCCTTTAATCAGACATAATTCCAAATATTGGATAATAGATCTAAATTTTTTAATCGATAAAATTGACAGTGGCATTTTTTGGAAAGTCCATGAATATTTGCCCTCAAATAAAAGACAACAATTCCATCAATACTGGGGAGAAAATTTCCAAGATTATGTAAATTGGCTATTAAACCTTTCTTGTAAAAATGTTTTAAATAAAGTTTTAGAGGCTCCTAAATTTGTAAATTCCCACGATGAAGTATGTGACACAATCATTGTTTGTGGGAATTCGGCTGTATTTATTGAAGCCAAGGGAGGCCTTTTAACAACTGAGGCAAAATATGGTGGGGACCCCAATCTCTTATTTGAAGAATTAAAGAAAAAATTGATTGGCGACGATGCAAAAAGAAAAGGTGTTACCCAGCTTACTCACTCCATTAATGCTTCATTCAATAAAAAAAATCCTAGGCCAATAGAGGGATTAGATTTCTCTAGAATCTCTAAGATTTTCCCAATCTTATTGTTAAAAGATGATTTGGGAGAATGCTTATTTGTCACGCACTTTTTAAACAGATTTTTTAAGCAATCTATTCAAAGAAAAAAAGTTACCCCCAAAGTAATTACTCCACTATTTTGTTTAGGTATTGAAACCTTGGAGGAAATATCCGGATATCTAGAAGAGGTAAGTTTGGTTAGCTTGTTGGAATCCTGGTACAAAAATGACCCAGCGCTGTTCGGAAGTTTTTTGGCCATTGAAAATCCTGTTAAGCAAAGGGTTGGAGCAAGACAAAATGACTTGTTAGTTCAAGAGGAAAATAGATTATGGTCTTCGGTTACGACAAATCTTTTCCCTGGGCAGTCGCAATAACTTATCGAGCGAGGATTTAGAGAATGCCGGTTTGGTTTCCTGAGCCAGCCAAAAATGATCCAACGTGGAAAAAGGACGGCCAAACTGAATTTGATTGGATATGCACCTCTACTCTACCTCGGGCCAAAGCAGCTAGAGAATTCCTGAACTTCAACCTAAATTGTCTTCCCATTATCAACCAACTGGAACTTTATCAGAAGCTCAAAACTCAATGGCTCAGTACATTTTTTGAAATAATTGTTGGAAGGACTCTGCAAGTGATTGGTTCTACAGTTAGCCTTGAACAGGAAATACCTTCTGGCCGAAAGCCTGATTTTCATGCCACATTTGGGAACCAAACAATAATTGTCGAAGCAGTTTCACCCCAGTTTCACTCAGCCGAGATTAGGGAACAGACTACAGGGGCGGACCGTTTGAAACCTTTCATCGAGAAACATACGCCTGAGGGTTACACTGTGTTCCTTCACCAACTTCCAAACATTACTGGATCAACATCCTTAAAGATCCATAAAAAAATCTTGTTTAACCTGCTAAGTGGAGAGATATTGGATGAGGGTGAATCATGGAAATTGACCAAAGAGACCGATTACGGTTCCTATGAGCTTACTTTGATCCGAAATCAAGGTGGATTGCCGGTAATTGGAGGTGGACCAGGTGCTACGTATTATAGTCAGGCAGTTAAATATATTCAGAATGCATTGAAAGGGAAAAAAAGTCAGGTTAAAGGGTCGTCCCATCCAAGAATTCTGGCTATAAATGGGAACTTTCAGTGCACTCCATCCGATGTAGATCAAGCTCTCTTTGGACAAAAACTAGAACACGCCAACAGAGAGATTGAATTTATTGCAAATGGTAAATTCGGAAAGCCATCTGACAGCCCACCTTCCTTCGAAGGCGTCTTGTTCTTTGAGGAGGTAGGCTTTTCGTGTCCAAGGGAGCCAATTTTGTACAATAACCCTCAGTCTACTCGCTCTCTTCCCAAAGAGTTTGAGAATTTTCGTCAGCGAATTTTGGTAAACAGCCAAGAAATAAAGGAGTTAGAACCAAAAACTTTAAAATTGATGGCAGCCTTAAACCCGGTGACACTTTGAAAATCTCGCACACCTTCCTGCACTTGCCTGGCAAAATCATTCCCTGAACACTACTGCTTCCATTCGATTCATCCAAGCCCCGTCCACCGCATACATTCTTCCCCGTGTCCGACGCCTGCTGTTCGGCCCTCGGGTCGGACGCTCTTTGTATTCGGCGGGCCTTGTCTGAGCGTAGCGAGTTGGTCCGCTCCCCATCCCGCGTCCGTCCCTCCAATAAGGCCGAACTGGGCGTCAATGGTTTTGGCTACTTTTGCCGAAACAAAAGTGGCTCGGCTGCCGGGCCGAACCCCGGCATCACCAAAAATCTCGTGCCCACTATAGTGGGGCAACCACATTCGGTCGGGGTGTTTGGCTTACAAAGGTTTTTGAGAAAAAACCCAGGATGGAATCCCGAAAAAAATGTCGGGAATGACCGCATTGAGGAAACCTTCTAATTCGCTATCCGGTTGTTTCAAACTGATCAATCACGCTAGATCCCCCAGCCTCCGCTCACATGCAGATTAGCTCCTGTCACGTATCGAGCCTCGTCAGAAAGGAAATAACGTACGGCTTGAACGGTATCTTCAATCTGCCCAATATATCCAGCCGGAATTTTCTTCGCCATGCCCTCCAGCTCTCCCGGTGGCGCGCTCCCGGAATCAATAAATCCCGGTGAAATCGCATTCACGGTGATGCCATCCGGGGCCAACATTTTCGCCAGAGTCCTGGTAAGAATGAGCACACCGACCTTGGCAATATAATGGGCGGTCACATGGGGTTGGGCTTCCATTTTGTCTGCGTTGGCCATGCTGAACGAAATAATGCGGCCAGATTTTCTGGTCTTCATACCTGGCGCCACTGCCTTCGCGAGATAAAAGATCGGGTGGAGATTATTGGTAAACATCTCCGACCAGCCATCAGACGTTTCCTCAAAGAGTGGAACTCGATGATAGGGTCCGGCCCCGTTGATCAGCGCATCAATCCGGCCCCATGTCCTCTCCACTTGCTGAACAAGCTGCACGGCCGCAGCGGCGTCTGAGACATCACACTGAATAGCTAGCGCCTGGCCGCCTTTCCCTTCAATGGTGCCCACGACATCCTGAGCCTGCTGCCGACTTGTGCGATAGCAAATCGCCACCGTCCAATCATTGGCTGCTAAGTCCAGGGCGATACC
>DOFS01000410.1:3952-13752 GCA_003523945.1 Nitrospiraceae bacterium
TCTCGTGAAAACACCCTGTCGCACACGAACGAGTGTTCCCTTAATCACGATTGGTCAATCGTATCGCTAATTCTTGCAACACGTTTTTCGTGCGAGAAGAAAACATCTGATTCTGTCGATCCTTCGAATCCCGGATACACATGTGAAGATCCTCCACCGTATCAAGATCACGAAGTGTCGGTAGGATTTTTAACGATAGGCCCAGCATTTTTACCTTCTGCTCTGTGAGGGCATATACCTGATCCGTGGACCAGGGTATATTCTTAAACAGATCCGGCACATAAGAGCGTAGCCCAATGAGATAATATCCGCCATCCACTGTGGGGCCAAGCACCACATCATGATCCTGTAAGCTCTTCAGGGCTGTAGTCAGGAGTGGACCATTGATCCCGGGAATGTCTGTCCCGGTGACCACAACCGAACGATAGGGAACATCGAGTGCCTGCTTAAAAACCCAGGCTATGCGGGCTCCCAGGTCCTCTCCCTGTTGATCCCAGACAGGAATTTTGAACCGTGCCTCCATGGCCCGAAAGAAGGGGTGATGAGGAGAGGGCGTTCCGGCCAGAATACGATCATACCCTTTGAGAGATTGGCATCGTTCTAAGATATCTAGGACGAGACTTCCGTGAAGACTGGCTGCCTCATCAGGGGTGAGAGGGGGGCACAAACGTGTTTTGACCTGTCCGGCAACCGGTGCCTTTGCAAAGACAATAATAGCCGCTGACGCCGGTGGGAGAGATCGACGTGTTTCCCCCTGGCCTTGATGTTGGCGACGAGGTCTATGTGCAGCTGGGGGGTTACCGGACGGTGTCATAATACTGCTGAAGGCGACGAGGATCCCCTCCGAGCCAATAGCACGCGCGAAATATCCACATGCGAATGATCGTCCGGAGAGGGCCGTGCTGTTCCCACCGTCGAAACGAGGTGATGACCTTCGCGGGCAGCGCCTCGATCCTGCCAACTCGTTTCAACCGGCGACTGAATTCAATATCTTCCATAAGAGGAATATCCGCAAAGCCGCCCAACTCTTCAAACACTGATCGCCGCACAAACATCGTTTGATCTCCGGTGGAAATCCCTGACAAGCGTGAGCGCAGATTCATGAACCGGCTCACCATCCATGCATAGCCGGTATCCCGTGGGAATCGTACATCAAACCGGCCACCGACACACTGCGGATCGCTCATGGCTTCTGACACCACCTGCCTGGCATTGCGTGGCAATTGCGTGTCTGCATGCAAAAACACCAAAATATCCGCGGTGGCCAGAGCTGCCCCGGCGTTCATTTGGGAAGCCCGCCCACATGGCCCGTGAATAAACCGAGAGTGGACATGGGGTACCGATTGACAGATCATCCTTGCCACATCCTCCGTTTGATCCCGACTTCCCCCATCTACAATGATCATCTCCTCAAATCCTAATGACAGCAACTCAGGCAACAGCGCAGCCAAGGCCTTCTGTTCATTCAAGACCGGAATGATCAGGGCGATGTTCATAAAAAACCCATTGGAGGACACACACGGGAAAGGCGAAGAATCAAGAACGGTCGGCTACGAATCGGAGGGTTTCTTGGGATTTTTGAACATAAAAAACACAACGACCCCGATCGTGCCCCAATAAATCACATACTTATGCCAAAATAAGACTTCTCCAAAATGCATAAACGCCAATGCGCACAATATAGCCACCGCCATCACGGTGTAACGGACCGTGAGATTTTCAACCGAGGAATATGCCCACATGGCTATTCCTGAAAAATAAATAATCATCGGGAAAATGCTAATTTCCGCTCCGGTACTGGCTGACAGAAAGACCTGTAAGAACCCGATAAAAACCATGGCGGATCCCACCATACGCATGGCCACCTGCATCTGCAGATTTTCTTGTTCATCCAGGTCCTCTTCCTTAACTGGCGGACGGGGAGGCACCGGCTTGGGGGCAACAGGATCGCTCGACTGAGGTTTATTGGTTTCTGTACTCATAATTACCACTTAAAATGTTTGCTGAGCGTGAGTCCCTGCTGGAAATAAGAAGACCCTAAAGCCGATCCATATAACTGCATGGGAATATCACGCATTTTTTCGTAGACGACCTTAAAAAATGTCTGCCCGTCATGAATACGGAAGGGCACATCATGAGGGCGAACCTCCAAAACCACCTGGGTGCCCTTCCGGCTCGGATTGGCGTAGCCAAATCCCGGATCGAAGAACCCGGCATAATGGGTTCGTAATTCCCCGCAGGCGGCCTCATAGGCCACCATTTCGGATGAATAGCCCGGGGGAACCTGGATGCGTTCCTTGGAGGCCAGGATATAAAACTCTTCCGGCTCCAACAACATTGTGGCCGTCGCATTGCGTTTCAGCGGTTCCCAAAAATCAGTGGCAGCATAGTGGCCCACCAGGCTGAGATCAATGACATGGCTGTTCTTTTTTGCCCGGTACCCCACAACCGCCTCGGTATGGTCGCCCGATCCTCTCAAATCGACACTTAAAAACAGACCGTTATCCACCCGAAGTTCCTTGACCGATAAGGGTAGATCCGTTTTTCCCGAACCTCCATTGTGAAACAGCAAGGGAGTCTTGCGGTGAACGGTCCGCAATCCGGAGTCCGAGACCATGGGTTTGCCAGACATTAATCGCAATTGGTTGAGAGCCAGGCCGGCTTGCACCCGAATGGTAAACGACCGGGGCACGATTTCCAAAAATAAGGGTCCATCGTATCCCGGGCGGATTTCATCAAAGCCCACATGGAGATCCGTCACCACGCGGGTAAATATATCCAACCTGCCCGTGGAACTTTTGGGATTGGTTCGACCGCGGATTTCTTTGGGAAGCTTCAGCCGCTCCATCAAGGGGACGAGGTAGACATGCCCTTTTTCCAAGATCGCGCCATTGGTCAAATCCATATCGTACATCACCATATCGGACCGGTAGAGATCCTCAATCGTAAACTGTGATTGCTGGTCGGACGGTTCGGGAAGAAAACTGCTCAACAGCCGGTAGGCCTTTGTCCCCAGCCGCAAATCAAGACTGGCCGGTTGGATTTGCTTGGAGGTGATGGGCACCTCGGCTTGGATAACCTGCTGACGAACCAGCGCCCGAAGATGTTGGAAGGACAGAATACCCGTTTGCTTGGTGTCGGCCATCAATAGTCATCCATGGCGCCGGCACTGCACATATCCTGGGACACAGGTGCGCCCACCATGGGGAGTTCGCGCCCGTTTGCTGCTTGGGGCTGAGGATAATGGTAGGTTTTATTTTCGTAATTTTTTAACACCGCCCCGTCCTCATCCAAATTCAATAAATAATCGTTGGGTAACAAAGGAATCTTTCCGCCACCTCCGGGCGCATCAATCACAAAGTGGGGAACGGCCATACCACTGGTATGCCCCTGAAGCGCTTGAATAATTTTCAACCCCGTTTCCACAGGGGTCCGGAAATGGTTTGTTCCCTTAGTAAGATCGGCTTGATAGAGGTAATAGGGTTTCACTCGGGCCAGCAGCAATTGATGCATGAGGCGTTTCATGATTTCCGGATCATCATTGACACCTTTCAGCAAGACGGTTTGGGCCCCCAATGGGATCCCGGCATCCGCCAATCGCCCACAAGCCTCCTTGACCTCAGGCGTCAACTCATCCGGATGGTTAAAATGCAAATTCATGTAAATGGGATGAAAGCGTTTGACGATATCACACAATTCCGGAGTAATTCGTTGGGGAAGAGTTCCCGGCACTCGGGTCCCGAACCGGATCAATTCTAAATGAGGAATAGTTCGAAGGGCTTTCAGAATCCGCTCGATCAGATGATCAGGCAATAATAACGGGTCACCGCCAGACAAGATGACATCCCGCACTTCAGTATGCTCTCTGAGGTAGGCCACCGCTTGATCCAGCTCACCCTTCTTCAGGAACCCGGGTTTCCCCACCAATCGTTTTCTCGTACAAAATCGGCAATAGATAGGGCACTGGTTGGTCACCATCAGCAACACGCGATCAGGATATCGGTGAACCAAGTGAGGGACCGGGCTATCCGTATCTTCCTCTAAAGGATCGTCTGGAGCATCGATATCATCCAATTCGATGGCCTCGGGCACCACCTGTTTCCAGATCGCATCCCCTTTGTTTTTAATGGTCGCCAGCACGGTCGGGGTAATTCGCATCGGATAAGGCCCGACGACGGCTTCCACCTCCTTGGGGTCGACCCCAAGATATTTGGCTAATTCCTTAGGTTTGGTGATACTTGCAGCGAGGACCTTTTTCCAATCATCCATAGCTTAACGATTCCTTTCATCAAGGGAGCTGGAGGGTGGGTTGGAGGCTTCCCCAGGGGAAGTCCCATGGTCTTCGTGTTTGTCCAGATATGCCAGAATATCGGATGTCTCCGTCAACACCGTTTCTCCATGAACCAACACCGGAACATAATTTTGTCCCGAAACTTCATACAATTTTTTCCGGAAAGGACGCACATCCGGAACAACCTCATGTTCGTAGCGCAGACCTAACTCGTCCAATTTCTCGCGGACGACCTGGCATTCCGGGCACCATTCCGTGTGATACAGTTTCATTGTGATGAGAGTATCAGACATGTCAACCAGGGGTCTTTCACATGAGATGAACGTTACAGGCAGGCCGAAAGGACCAGGCGCGATAGGCCCTATGAACTTGCGGGACTGTCCATGACGGAACAGGGAGCCATGACGGCATCCCTCATTCCATGAATAATCTTTTTATCTTTGGGACAGATCGTTGCCAACACTCCGCCCAATTCGGCCTGCCCCTCATTCACAAAATAATACGGAGATAAGCGCGCCCGTCCTTCCATACTCACGACGGCACCGGAAGCGGGGTCATAATATTCAACCACAACCAGACGCCCTTTGTGAAATGCTTGAAGAATCGAGGGACTCGTCTCAAACCGATTCAGAGCATGGGATAAGACTTCTTTCCATTGGACCTGCGACATGTCATGCCCGATCGAGACACCACGACTACCCCAGGCCTGGTCGGAAAATCCTGACACCTTGATAGCATACTGGCGTTCCTTTTGTGTGGCTTCTCCCAACCACTGCCAATCCGATACTGCACGATTTCCATGGCGTAACCCTGGAATCACCGCAGAGGGCGGAAGAGGCCTGGGATCCAAAATCCAGGTCTCGGGTATAAGGGCACGAAGGCAGTCAAAGGTGTCAGGTTTCAATTCATGCTCCCAAAATTTTTCCAAGATCGGATGATGGAACAAGGCTAAGGCCAGCTTTTCTTCCATCCAGGGCTTATAGGGCGGGGTGACCACGACCCGGCCTTTTTTGGCACTGTAAATGATCAATTCCCCTTTGGGAATATTTTTTAAATCGAACAATTCGTAAAACCGGTAGATCACCGAGAGAGGATGGTCCTGTCCCTCATGGTGAATCAGGAGACCCTCCTCCGTAAACCGAATATCACGGGGATGCCCGCAATAGGCTTCCCAACCTTCCTGCCGGAGTTGCGTCACCACCCATTGCATTTCCGCACGATAGGCCTCAGCTTCATCTGAGACCACAATGGCAACACGAGGCGGTTGCCCGTGCAACACCCCTCGTAACATGCGGGAAAACCCCTGGATCAACCCATCAGGCTGCGGCCAGACCAGATTGCCCTGTTGGGCATACATTTGACTCAAACTGCCGGTTAAGCCGATCCCTCCAGGGACGGAATCCAGTTCCGTCAAAGCCATTCCCCCATTGGTGGGAATGATATCCGGACGAATGACACCGGGAAGTTGATTTTTGAATCGATTCATCCGGGCAAGAGCCAGAAGATCGTCCGGCTTTCCGATATCCAAATATCCATGAACCCACCCCGGCTGCGTCCCTTTCAGGCTATCAAAATACAACCGGTTCAACGCCTGGTAGAACAACAGTAAATGCTGCCCTAAGTGTTCGAAAAAATTGGCCTCTTCGCGGGAAAGCGCAAACGGGCCACAGGCCACCCGCCAATGATCATCCTGCCCGCTCACAAACATCCCGTCCTGGATCAGCATGTCCCGGAAGTGAGGATAGGGGCTGTCAGATATCGCCGGACTCCATGACAGACGCGAACCGGATTGATCTGGCTGGGAAGAAATAACCGATCCTGGGTTAATCGTGGAAGACGTGTGTAACGGACCAGGCACCCTGACGTCCTTCACTCGTCGAACAAAAGCGGTTGGACCTGCACGAAATACATCAATTCCGGCCTAACGTGAAAAGCGTGGGCCTTGATGAAGGGCCATTTGCTAGAATAATTGAGATCGTAGCACGCTCTCTTGAAACCAGACAAGGCACACTCCCCATCCAAAGGGTGGCCCAATGCCGCCATGAAAGGACCAAATGGCTCATTCAATTCCCATGATTCCTGGTCCCCAGGTCGTTCCATCTGCCATCTGTTTTCAATGCCAGGTGTGCTGCCGTTTTCTCGAGCACGACAGTTTCCTCAGACCCTTTTTTACCGAAGAAGAAATCCAACAGGCAGTCGCCCACGGAATCCCTTCCTCCTCCTTCCCGGATCACAGGGGTAGTCAGATAAAAGTCGTCCGACATCCAACCGGTGAAGGATTTCTCTGTCCGGCATTTGATCCAACCACGCAACACTGTCGCATCTATGAAGTCCGTCCGCTGGATTGCCAATTGTATCCCTTTGCGCTCATGTGGAATGCCCAACACGATGGGGTCGTGCTGGGGTGGGATACGCTGTGCCCGTTCCTTCTTGAGCAGGCCAACAGCGACAGGCCTCTCACGGTAGGTGCCCCAACATCTTCAACACTGACACTTCCAACGGCATTCATGGAACAAGCGCAAAGAGTCGCAACCTATCTGGAATCCGATAACGTTCTGAAGACCCTCGCCCTTCATCCTCGGTTAGTGACCCCGTTTCAACCGGAGGTGGTCGTGCTGCAACCCCTCGACCGCCTGACCACGATCCTTCGGTCCTCCACTAAAGACGACACTCGTTGACGGGCACGAATTTCCTCTTTTCGCATGAGCTGTCCATCTCGTGTAACTATTCCTCATGTCTATTCAACTTAGCCTCTTGACCACTAAAGATCAGGTTCGTGTGAACCAGGCCATCGCCTCCACAATCATCGGAGGGAAAACCCCCTTGGCCACCTGGTCTTTCCCTCCGCACTATATCTGGAAAGATTTGTTCACCTATTCCTGGACGGACATCAATGGCTGGCTGTGTCTCTTCGCAGAATATTCCGATGGGATATTTATGCCACTTCCTCCTGTCGGACCGCATTCAGAAATCGGACCATCTTTCGGCAGCCCCCTTAAAGACGTGGTGAGCCAGGTCATCGGGTATATGGAGATGCGGAATCAAGGTTCAAAAGTCACCCGGATTGAAAACATCCCTGCTGATTTAAAAAAGGAGATCCAACGATGGGGATATACCGTCACCCCAAAAGACTCCGATTATCTTTATCGCACTGCCGATCTCATCCATCTGAAAGGAAATCCCTATAAGTCCCAACGTGCCGCGTACAATCGATTGGTTCGCACTCACCGCATCAGAATTGCCCCATACCGGATCATCGATCGTGATGCCTGTTTCGCCCTTTTTCACCGGTGGGTTCATCAAAAGGAAGACATTCCTCTTTCCCGATCTGGACTCAACGAGGATGTGGCTTCCTTGATGCTTCGAGATACCGCCAGTGCCCATCGGGTGGCCCTACAGGAGTACCGTGAACTCGAGCTCACCGGACGAGTCGTATGGGTAGATGGCGCTCTCAAAGCCTATACCTTCGGCTATCCCCGATCCCCAGAGGTGTTTTGCGTCCTACTGGAGGTGGCAGATCGATCGGTCTACGGTTTAGCCCAATACCTTTTCCGCGAATTCTGCCGGGAGTTTCAGCAGTACCCGTTGGTGAATACGATGGATGATTCAGGACTGCCCCGTTTAGCCAGGGCCAAACGGGCCTACCATCCCTGTCAGTTGGTGCAGAACTACATTGCTCAGCCCTCCTGAGTGATCATGACCTCCCCCTCAGAGCACCTTCGATTTCTCATGCAGGTTGTCCTCCCCGAAATGACACCCGTATAATGCCCCTTTAGCCGTCCATGTTTTTCACTGTTTCATTCATGATTTGGATTGATTTATGAAGGGTCTTGAATTCGGTATTGAACAATTCCGGGTAACCGAGGAGCCGTTCTATAAGGAAGTGAACGGAGAAATTGACCTGTTCACCGTCGGTGCCAAAAACAAAATACCAGTGATGCTGAAAGGGCCTACTGGATGCGGAAAAACCCGGTTTGTCCAGCATATGGCTCATCGGCTCAATCGCCCGCTCATTACCGTCGCCTGCCACGAAGATCTGACGGCCTCCGATTTGATCGGACGCTATCTCTTGAAAGGGGAAGAAACCGTGTGGGTGGATGGGCCGCTCACCTTGGGAGTCAAACATGGCGCTCTTGTCTACCTGGATGAGGTGGTTGAAGCCCGCAAAGATACCACCGTGCTGATCCATCCCTTGAGTGATGACCGGCGGTTTTTACCCATCGAAAAAAAAGGGCAGATGATTCAGGCCGTGGATGATTTTTTACTGGTGATCTCCTATAACCCCGGATATCAAAGCGTGCTCAAAGAATTAAAACAAAGCACCAAGCAGCGTTTCATGGCCATTGAGTTTGGCTATCCTCCTAAAGATATCGAGACCAGGATTGTGGAGCATGAAGCAAAAGTCTCCCGTGATATTGCCACCCGATTGGTAAAATTGGGTGAAAAGGTACGAAATCTCCGCAACCATGGCCTGGAGGAAGGTGTCAGTACCCGGCTGTTAATTTATGCCGGGACCTTGATGCAACAGGGCGTGGCCGCCGATCGGGCATGCGATGCCGCAATTACCCGCCCGATTACGGACGACACAGATATGCAACGCAGCATTCAGGAACTCATCAAGGCAATTTTTTAGACCCGAATGATCCACCAGGTGATTCCCGTGAGTCACCTTTGTCCCATTCACCGGTCTGTTGTTCTTGTCCGGCCGCTTAACCCTATTTCACCTGCCAGCGGAACAGTTGTAGAGCAAGTTCGATGAGCAACCGGCCAGGACAGGACTGCTGCTTTGCTTCGGACCACTCACCTGGACCTTTTTTTACCAGAATCCGGAAACTTCGTACGACCCTTCACACCATGCCCAACAAATTTGCGAATACCACCATTGGTCCGCTCTTCCCCGGTTTAACGCCATGCGTCAATGCTATTTCCTGACCTGATTTTATTCGACCGGGTCCACATGGTGTTCATCAGGATTTCGAGGAAGATGTCCTTGACTCCCTTCATTCTAGACTGCGGTCAACCGATAGGATTGAAGGATTACCCACACCTGAGGTCGGGGTCATAGGACCTCAAGAGAACGGGTCGACAATCATAGAAATCAACCGTATGAAGCCTAAAATTACCAACCACCCCATGTATACCCTGCTTCGAGATGGGAAAATTACCGAATTCAATGCCCGGTTCCAGGCCGGAGAGAAACCTGATCTCAGCAATTGCGATTTCCGTGGTGTCGATCTGCGCGGCCTTGAAGTGGCCGGAATGGATTTCCATGGGAGTTATTTCCGTCAGGCCGATCTCCGGGGGATGGACCTTTCTCAATGCAATTTGGAAGGGGCCAGCATTCACGGCACCAAGATCTCCGGAACACTTTTCCCCAAAGAACTCAGCGCTCAGGAAATTCTACTTTCGAACCAGCAGGGCACACGTATGCGCTATGGCGTATAAATGCTCCTCCGCGTTCTGATCTTCCTTTCACACCGCATTGTTTCTAATTCGACAGTAATCCACG